>JAEZKN010000176.1 GCA_023415395.1 Actinomycetes bacterium | reverse complement strand
GCTCCAAGCCGTCGGCGACAGCGGGACGCCGGTGCTGCTCAAGCGCGGCATGACCGCGACCATCGAGGAGTGGCTGATGGCGGCCGAGTACGTCGCCCAGCGCGGCAACCTCGACATCGTGCTGTGCGAGCGGGGCATCCGGACCTTCGAGCCCGCGACCCGCAACACCCTCGACATCTCGGCGGTGCCGGTCGTGCAGGCCAGCAGCCACCTCCCGGTGATCGTCGACCCCTCGCACGCCGCGGGCCGCAAGGACCTGGTCGTGCCGCTCTCCCGGGCCGCGCTCGCGGTCGGCGCCGACGGCGTCATCGTCGACGTGCACCCCGACCCCGAGACGGCGCTCTGCGACGGCCCGCAGGCGCTGCTCGGCGCCGAGCTGCGCGACCTCGCGCAGGCCGTGCGCCGGCTCCCCGCCCTGGTCGGCCGTCGACCCGCGACGCCGGGGGCCTAGTCTCGACCTCCGGAAGGAGGCGTGATGGGCCACTGCGTGCGCTGCGGGCACCAGCTCGGCATCGGCCGGTTCTGCACCAACTGCGGCCAGCCGGTCGACGCCCCCACCCCGGGCGACCCGCTCGCCCCGCGCTATCCGCTCTTCGCCGACGAGGTCGCGCCGGTCCACGAGGTCCACGAGGTCGAGCCGGTCGAGCTCGCCCCCGACCCGACCCGGCGACCCCCGCGGGTCTGGTGGCCGTGGGTCGCCGTGCTCGTGGCCCTCGCGCTCGTCGTCGTGCTGCTGCTCGTCGCGCTCGGCTGGACAGCCGATGACGGCCGGCGTCCCGAGGGCGACGATCCGGCCGGCGCCACCGCGGTCCCGGCCGGGGAGCCCCAGGAGGTCGCCGGGGACGCCTCCGTCGTCGTACCTGCGACGGCGCCGCCCAACCAGGACACCGAGGGCAACCCGACCACCTACGAGGCCGCGAACCTGGTCGACGGCAGGCCCGCGACCGCCTGGCGGATGCCGGGCGACGGCACCGGCGAGCAGGTCACGGTGACGCTGCCCGGGGAGACGCGCCTGACCCGCGTCGGCCTGATCAACGGCTACGCGAAGAGCGCCGGCGACCTCGACTGGTACGCCGGCAACCGCCGGGTGCTCGCGGTCGAGTGGGCCTTCGACGACGGCACCACCGTCGAGCAGGAGCTCACCGAGACCCGCGACCTGCAGACGGTCGACGTGGACGTCACGACGACGACCGTCGTGCTCCGACTGGTCGCGGTCTCCGCACCGGGCAGCGGCCCGTCCTCGCGGGACTTCACCGCGATCAGCGAGCTCTCGCTCGCCGGTCCCCCCTGACCTGCGTGCGCCCAGACGTTGTTACGGTGGGGCCGATGCCAGCCGGATTCCGTGACGACATCCAGGGGATGCGCGCCCTCGCGGTGCTCGGGATCCTCGTCTTCCACGCGGGCCTGGCGCCGTACTCCGGCGGCTTCGTCACCCTCGACGTCTTCTTCGTCCTCTCGGGCTTCCTGATCACCACGCTGCTGCTGCGCGAGGTGGCCAAGACGGGGACGATCGACCTGGTCGCGTTCTACGTGCGCCGCGCGCGCCGGATCCTGCCGGCGGCGACCGCCGCGATCGCCGGCACCGTGCTGGCGGCCTGGCTCTGGCTCCCGCCGATCGATGCGCGCGACACCGCCGTCGACGGCGTGTGGGCGGCGCTCTTCGGGGCCAACGTGCGGTTCGCGATCGAGGAGACCGACTACTTCACCCAGTCCGACCCGCCCTCACCGCTCCAGCACTTCTGGTCGCTGTCGGTCGAGGAGCAGTTCTACCTGGTGATGCCGGCGCTGCTGCTGGTCGCCGTCGTGCTCGCCCACCGTGCCCTGCGCCGCTGGGGCGGCCCGAACGCCGGCATCGTGCTGGCGCTGGCGATCGTGACGGCCGTGAGCTTCGCGTGGTCGGTGCACGCGTCGACGGCGTCGCCCGAGAGCGCCTACTTCTCCACCTTCACCCGCACGTGGGAGTTCGGCGTCGGTGCGCTGCTCGCCGTCGCGGCCCCTCGGATGGCCCGGCCGCTGACCTCGCTCGCGCGCAACCTGCTCGCGATCGCCGGCCTCGGGCTCATCACCGTGGCGCTGTTCACGGTCAGCTCGTCGGACCCCTACCCCGGCTGGCGCGCGCTGGCCCCGGTGCTGGGCACCTGCGCCGTGCTCCTCGCCGGCACCGGAGGCGCCTCGACCCTCTCCCAGCGTGCCCTCGGCGTCGCTCCGCTGCGGGTGATCGGGGACGCGTCCTACTCCCTCTACCTGTGGCACTGGCCGGTCCTCGTCGTCGCCGAGCAGCGCGTCGGCCGCGACCTGCGCCCCGCCGAGCTCGGCCTCGTGCTCGCGGTGACCGCGCTGATGACGTGGGCGTCGTACCGCTTCGTCGAGACGCCGTTCCGACGGCGCCGGGTCGCGCCGCGGGCCCGGGGGATGGTCTTCTACCCCGCGGCCGTCTCGATCGCGGTGATGAGCTGCCTGGCCGCGGTGACCGTGATCGACCGGCAGATGGTCGGCGACGACCCCGGCATCTCGGTGTCGGACTACGAGCGCCGGCCCGGCGGCGGGAAGCTGTCCGACGATCCCGCGGTCGCCCTCGTCGAGGCCTCCACCCGCGCCGCGCTCGAGGGCCGCGACGTGCCCCGCAAGCTGCGGCCCGCACTGATCGACCTCAAGGCCGACCGCGCCGACCTCGGCGACTGCGAGTACGACAGCACCCCCAAGCGGCTCTGTCCCGCCGGCGACCCCGACGGCGACAAGACGTTCGTGGTGGTCGGCAACTCCCACGGCCGGCACTGGATCCCGGCGTTCGACGAGATCGCCGAGCGAGCCGGGTGGCGTGCCTACTACCTCGTGAAGTCGCAGTGCACCGCCGCCCGCGTCGACCTCGTGCTGCCGGGCGACGACGAGCCCTGGGCGGAGTGCCAGGAGTTCAACGCCTGGGCCGAGGAGCAGATCGAGCGCCTGCAGCCCGACCTCGTCGTCGTCTCGACCTCGGGCGCTCCCGGCGTGCTGGTCGACGGCGAGGTGCGTCGCGGCAGCGACGACGTCGCGACCGAGATGGGCCACGGCTTCCGCCGGCTCTTCGAGGCCCTCGGGCCGCTCACCGAGCGCCTGGTCCTGCTCGCCGACGTCCCCCGCCGCGACAACGTGCCGCACCAGTGCCTCAGCCGGCCCGAGACGACGCTGAAGACCTGCCTCAGCGGCGTCTCGGCGCGGGCCACCGCGATCAACGGCGAGGGTGCGCGGGCCGCGCGCGACACCGGGGTCCGCGTCGTACCGACGCGCCAGTGGTTCTGCGTGGACGGCCAGTGCCCCGCGGTCATCGGCCAGTACGTCCCGATGCGCGACGAGGGGCACGTCACCACCGCCTACGCGCGCTCCCTCGCCGAGCCGCTCGGACGGGCACTCGGACTGTTGCCGAAGGGCTAGGGCCGGACGAGCCCGCGGAGGACCACGGCTGCCTTCTCGGCGTCCTCGGTGCTGACGTCGAGGTGCGTGACGAGGCGTACGGCGGTCGGCCCGACCGTGCTGAGGAGGACCCCCTGCTCCTTCGCGCGGGCGACGAGCTCGGCCGCGTCGGGGCGGTGCACCACGACGATGTTGGTGTCGACGGTCGCGGGGTCGACCCCGCACGCCTCGGCGAGCAACCGCGCGTGCGCGTGGTCCTCGGCGAGCCGCTCCACGTGGTGGTCGAGCGCGTGCAGGCCGGCCGCGGCGAGGATGCCGACCTGGCGCATGCCGCCGCCCATCCGCTTGCGCCACACCCGCGCCTCGGCGATCGCGTCGCTGCTGCCGACCATGAGCGACCCCACCGGGGCGCCGAGGCCCTTGGACAGGCAGACGGCCAGGACGTCGACCAGGGCGCCGTACTCGGCCAGCGGCGTGCCGGTCGCGACGTGCGCGTTCCAGATCCGGGCGCCGTCGAGGTGCAGCCGGGCCCCGGCGCCGGTGGCGAACTCGCGCAGGTCGCGCAGGTCCTGGAGCGGCAGCACCGCTCCCCCGGCGAAGTTGTGGGTGTTCTCGACCGAGATCGCCGCCGTCGGGACGAAGAACGGCCCCATGTCCGGGGCGAAGATCGTCCGGATCGTGTCGAGGTCGAGCTGCCCCCGCGGGTGGATCCACGTCCGCATGGTCAGCCCCGTGTAGGCCCCGTGCGCCCCCAGCTCGGCGCGCGCGATGTGCGCGCTGGCCTCGCAGAGCACCTCCTGGCCCGCCTGGACGACCGAGCGCACGGCGAGCACGTTGGCCATCGAGCCGGTCGGCATGAACAGCGCCGCCTCGTGCCCGAACATCCCCGCCACCCGCTCCTCGAGCCGCGCGACCGTCGGGTCCTCGCCGTACACGTCGTCGCCGACCTCCGCGGCCGCCATCGCGGCGCGCATCGCCTCGGTCGGCTTGGTCAGGGTGTCGGAGCGCAGGTCGATCACGCCCCGATCCTCTCAGGCGGTCGTCGCACCCGGGTTGCCGAGACCCCGGCGGTCGAGGAGGTTGCGCAGCAACCGACCCGCCGGTGGTTGAGGAGGTTGCGCAGCAACCGTCTCGAAACCCCGCCCAACCCCGCGGGTGGTTTCGAGACAGGCGCCAGAGCGCCTTCCTCAACCACCACCCCGCCCCGCCCCCGCTAGGACGCCGGCGCCGGTGGTTGAGGAGGTTGCGCAGCAACCGTCTCGAAACCCCCGCACCCGACGACGGCGCCCGGCTGTGGCAGGGCCTCGCGGCGCCGAGCGCCCCCCCTTGGCGGCTAGCAGGGTGGCCACGGCCTGCGGTGGCCGGGTCGAATAGCCGCGTGACCAACGACAGGTACGCGGAGGCCCTCGACACCGCCGAACGGATGCTGGGCTTCCGACTGGAGCGGTTCCTCGGCTCGACACCGGACGAGCCCGAGAACGCGGCGGACTTCAAGCGGATCGCCACCGAGCACGCCTTCGGCGACTCGTGGCCACGTGCGGATCGGTTGGACACCCGAAGTCGTGCGCTGGTCTCGGTGGCGGTCACGGCGACGCTCGGTGTGCTCGAGCCGCTCCGGGGACAGCTGCGGATCGCGTTGCACCACGACGTGACGCCGGAGGAGATCGTCGAGGCGTTCATCCACATCGCGGCCTACGCCGGCGTCGCGCGCGCGTTCGAGGGCTATGGCGTCGCCGCCGAGGTGTTCGCCGAACGCACCAGCGACGACCCACCCCGTGCCTGACGGTCGACAGGTCGAAGCATCGCGGACGCGGAGGAGGAGAGATGGCTCGTACGTGGCTCATCACCGGCGGTTCGGGCGGCCTGGGGCGCGCCCTTGCCCAGCGCGTGCTCGACGGCGGTGATCGTGCCGTCGTCACCTCGCGTAGTCCCGATGCACTGCGAGAGCTGGTCGACCGGTTCGGCGACCGGGTGACGGCGCGGACGCTGGACGTCACCGACTTCGCCTCCGCGCAGGAGGTCGTCCAGGACGCCCTCGCGCAGCACGGGACCCTCGACGTGGTCGTCAACAACGCCGGCTTCGCTGCCAGCAGCTCGATCGAGGACTTCCCTGCAGCGTCGTTCCGGGAGCAGATCGAGGTCAACCTCTTCGGCGTGGTCAACGTGACCCGCGCGGCCCTCCCCATCCTGCGCCGTCAGCGCTCCGGACACTTCCTGCAGGTGTCGTCGATCGGTGGTCGCGTCGGAGGCACGCCAGGTCTCGGTGCCTACCAGACCGCCAAGTTCGGGGTCGAGGGCTTCTCCGAGGCGCTCGCGGCCGAGGTCGCACCGCTGGGCATCAAGGTCACGATCATCGAGCCAGGTGGGATACGCACGAGCTGGGCAGCGGGCGCAGCCGTCACCACCGGCCACCTCGACCCCGACTACGAGCAGACCGTGGGCGCCTGGGCCGCGAGGTTCGGTGACTACAGCGGAGACGAGCCGGGAGACCCGACGCGGATGGCTCAGGCCATGGTGGACCTCGTCGAGGCGCCGGCCCCTCCCCGCCGGCTGCTCCTGGGCTCGGACGCGCTGGACATCGCGCTGCGTGCGGAGGCGCAACGCACCTCGGAGGCGTGGGCCTGGGCCGAGGTGAGCCGCTCCACCGACTACCCCGCCCCGTCCTTCGCCGAGTCCACCTCCGCGTAGCGCTGGTCCGAGCGATGGCCGCGCCGACGTGAGGAGAGCAGCCGGACTGGGCACGCACCACCCATGTACTTCGATCACCAGCCCTGCCGGACCTGCGGCGCCGAGGTCGAGATCCGGCCCCACTCGACGCTGACCAGCGAGGCCGACCCCGACGGGTCGGTGGACGAACGCGTCTGCACCAACCCCGAGTGCCCGACCAACCAGGAGAAGTGATCCGCTTCCCGAGGTCACCCGTCGGCTCCACGAGCTCCTGCACCGCGACGACGCGCGGTAGCCGGGTCAGGCCTGGCGCAGCATCTCCGCGACGAGGAACGCCAGCTCGAGCGACTGCACGCGGTTGAGGCGCGGGTCGACGACGGACTCGTAGCGGTGCGCGAGCCCCTCCTCGTCGATCTCCTCGCCGCCGCCGATGCACTCGGTGACGTCGTCGCCGGTCATCTCGACCAGGACGCCGCCGGGCCAGGTGCCGAGCGTGCGGTGCACGTCGAAGAAGCCCTGGACCTCCTCGATGACGTCGTCGAAGCGGCGGGTCTTGTAGCCGGTGCTCGACTCGAAGGTGTTGCCGTGCATCGGGTCGCACACCCACGCGACCTTGACGCCCGCGGCGGTGACCTTCTCGACCAGCTCGGGGAGGCCGTCGCGGATCTTGCCCGCGCCGAAGCGGGTGATGAAGGTGAGCCGCCCCTCCTCGTTGTCGGGGTTGAGCCGCTCGGCCAGCGCGATCGCGTCGTCCGCGGTGGCCGTCGGGCCGAGCTTGCAGCCGATCGGGTTGGCGATGTGGCGGAAGTACTCCACGTGCGCGCCGTCGAGCTGCCGCGTGCGCTCGCCGATCCACACGAAGTGGCCCGAGACGTTGTACGGCTTCTCGGTGCGCGAGTCGATGCGCGTCATCGCGTGCTCGTACTCCAGCAGCAGCGCCTCGTGGCTGGAGTGGAAGTCGACGCGCTTGAGCTCGTCGGCGTCGACGCCGATCGCGGCCATGAAGCCCAGCGCCTTGTCGATCTCCCCCGCCAGCGCCTCGTAGCGCTGGCCGGCGACCGACGTGCGGACGAAGTCGGTGTTCCAGGTGTGGACCTGGCGCAGGTCGGCGTAGCCACCGGTCACGAACGCGCGGACCAGGTTGAGGGTGGCCGCGGAGGCGTTGTAGACGTCCAGCAGGCGCGTGGGGTCCGGGATCCGCGACTCGGGCGTGAAGTCGAAGCCGTTGACGGCGTCGCCGCGGTACGCCGGCAGCGTGACGCCGTCGCGGGTCTCCATGTCCGATGAGCGCGGCTTGGCGTACTGCCCGGCGAGGCGACCGAGCTTCACCACCGGCACCGAGCCGGCGTAGGTCAGCACGACGGACATCTGGAGGAGCACGCGCAGCTTGTTGCGCACGTTGTCGGCGGTGACCTCCGCGAAGGTCTCGGCACAGTCGCCGCCCTGGAGCAGGAACGCCTCGCCCCGCGAGACCGCGGCCATCTTGGCTTTGAGCTCGTCGCACTCACCGGCGAACACCAACGGGGGCATCCGGCGCAGCCGGTCGACGTTGGCCGCGACGGCGCCGGCGTCGGGGTACGTCGGCTGCTGCGCTGCTCCGATGGCGTGCAGGGTCGCGAGGTCGGGGATGGTGCTGCTCACCCCTCCAGGGTACGGCGGGCAGCACCCTCTCCCCGATTCGGCGGCCGGACCTGAGACCGGCGCCGGGCTCACTCCTCCATGTGGTCGATGTCGCGGAAGCCGGTCTTCTTGGCGCGGACGCCGCGGTTGACCAGCCAGGTGAAGGCCCACAGCACGATCCCGACCAGCAACAGGCCGCCGGCGATCTCGTAGACGAGGCCGTCGCGGTCGACCCACGGCCCGACGAGGAAGGCACACAGCACCGCGGCCAGGGCCGGCGTCAGGCCCGGTGACCGGAAGCGCGCCTCCCGCCCGTCGCGCCGCAGGACCAGGCAGGCGATGTTCACGATCGTGAACACCCCGAGCAGGAGGAGGGAGGTCACCGAGGACAGGTTGAGCACCACGTCGGACTCGGCGCGCTGCGAGGTGTAGACGATCAGGCCGAGAGCCAGCAGCGTCGAGAAGGCGATCCCGACGTACGGCACCCGGCGGTTCGGCGAGACCTTGCCGATCGTCCGCGGCAGGACGTCCTGGTTGGCCAGGCCGTAGAGCAGGCGGCTGGCCATGAGCATGTTGATCAGCGCGGTGTTGGCGACCGCGAAGACCGTCAGGAACGGGAACACCCGGTCGATCGGGAAGTCCGGGGCGCCGACGCGGACCACCTCGAGCAGCGCCTGGCCCTCGACCTGGGCCTCCAGCTGCTCGGAGGTCAGCACGGTGACCGTCGAGATCGCGACCAGCATGTAGATGATCACCGCGATGCCGAGACCGGTGATCATCGTGCGCGGGAAGATCCGCTCGGGGTCCTTGGTCTCCTCGACCATGTTCACCGAGTCCTCGAACCCGACCATCGCGAAGAAGGCGATCGACGTGGCCGCGGTCACGGCGAGGAAGAGACCCTTGGACTCCGGGTTCTCGAAGGTCGTGACCCGGCTGAAGTCGCCCTCACCCTGCGCGATGGTGAAGAACCCGACCCCGATCACGATCGCGAGTGCCGTGACCTCGACCAGGGTGAGCACCACGTTGAACTTCACCGACTCGCCGACCCCGCGCAGGTTCACCAGCGCGAGGAACAGCATGAAGCCCATCGCGATCAGCGTCAGCCAGCCGCTGCTCGGGGTGCTGTCCATCCAGCCGTTGGCCACGAAGCCACCGGTGAGGTTGGCCGCGACGACGTTCGACGCCGCCGAGGCGCTCGCGATGCCGGAGCAGATCACGGCGAAGGCCACGAGGAAGGTGACGAAGTGGATCCCGAACGCCTTGTGCGTGTAGAGCGCAGCGCCCGCGGCCTGGGGGTACTTGGTGACCATCTCCAGGTAGGACAAGGCCGTCAGGGTGGCCACGATGAAGGCGACCAGGAACGGCAGCCAGACGATGCCGCCGACGACCCCGGCGATCTGTCCGGTGACGGCGTAGACACCGGCGCCGAGGATGTCGCCGACGATGAACAGCAGCAGGAGCTTGGGCCCCATCACCCGCTTCAGGTCCGGCGTGGAACCGTTGACGTCCACGGCGTCGGTGCTGGAGGTGGTCATGGCCCTCACCCTGCCCCGTGCGCGGGGCTGCTAATCAGCCGAAGAAGACCTGCGCCTCGGCGTACTCGGCCTCGCTGACCAGCTTCAGCTCGCCGGTGCCCTCGATCAGCGGCACGCGGACGATGTCGGTGCCCCGCAGCGCCATCATCGTGCCGAAGTCGCCCTCGGCCACCGCGTCGATGGCCTGGAGGCCGAAGCGGGTGGCCAGCCAGCGGTCGAACGCGGTGGGGGTGCCGCCGCGCTGGATGTGTCCCAGGACGACCGCGCGGGCCTCCTTGCCGGTGCGCTTCTCGATCTCGCGGGCGATCCGGTCGCCGATGCCGCCCAGGCGCACGTGGCCGAACTCGTCGACGTCCCCGGACGACAGCGTCATGTCGCCGCCCTCCCGCGGGACCGCGCCCTCGGAGACGACGAGGATCGGGGCGTAGTGGGACTCGAAGCGGCTCTCGACCAGCGCGCAGACCTCCTCGATGTCGAAGGGCTGCTCGGGGATCAGCACGATGTTGGCGCCCCCGGCGATCCCGGAGTGCAGCGCGATCCAGCCCGCGTGGCGGCCCATCACCTCGACCACGAGCACCCGGTGGTGGGACTCGGCGGTCGTGTGCAACCGGTCGATCGCCTCGGTGGCGATGTTGACCGCGGTGTCGAAGCCGAAGGTGAAGTCGGTGCCCGAGAGGTCGTTGTCGATGGTCTTGGGCACCCCGACGACGTGGACGCCGAGGTCGGCGAGCTTCGTGGCGACGCCCAGGGTGTCCTCACCGCCGATCGCGACGAGCGCGTCGACGCCGTCGCTCGCGAGGTTCTCCTTGATCCGCTCCACCCCGTTGTCGAGCTTGAACGGGTTCGTGCGCGACGAGCCGAGGATCGTGCCGCCGCGCGGCAGGATCCCGCGGCACTGCTCGACGCCGAGCGGCATCGTCAGCCCCTCGAGCGGCCCGCGCCAGCCGTCGCGGTAGCCGACGAACTCGAAGCCGTGCTCCTTGCTGCCCTTGCGGACGACCGCCCGGATGACGGCGTTCAGTCCGGGGCAGTCCCCGCCTCCGGTGAGTACTCCGACGCGCATGCGACCAGTCTGGCCAGAGGGCGCGGTGGACTGCTAGCCCTTCTGCTGGCCGATCTGGCCGATCTGGCCGATCTGGTCGAGCAGCTCGCAGAACCAGGGCTCGGAGGTGTCGAAGACCTTGCCGCCCTTGATCCGCGGGAACTCGCAGACCCGCAGGACGCCGTCGGCCTCCTCGTCGTGCCCGACGACACCGCTCTCGCCGCGCAGCGCGGCGTCGGCCGCGAGGTCGGCGCACTCCCGGATCAGGGCGAGGTCCGCGTCGTTCGCGGCGGCCGAGCGGGAGAAGTAGCCGCTCTTCTGCACCATGGTCTTCTCGGCGCCGACCATCCCGGCGAACTGCTTGGCGAACCACGACCCGACGTTGATCGTGTCGAGCTTGACGTGCCCGAAGGCGTCCCGCTTGGGCTCCTCGCCGCGCGAGAGCATCTCCTCGACGATCGTCGAGACGCCCGCGCCCTCGGAGAGGAAGAGGTTCACGCAGCCGGTCTCGTCCATGATCGCCCGGAGCCGCTCGGCCTCGGCCGCGATGTCCAGGTCGAGCTCGGGGACGTAGACGCCGTGGACCTCCCACGAGCGCCGGTCGTTGCCGGCGAAGCCGGAGAACTCCTGGGTGTCGAGCCACTCGCGGTACTTCAGCGCGGTCGCCCCGGTGAGCCAGCCGCAGTGGCGGCCCATCACCTCGTGGACGATGAGCATCCGCGGGTTGGAGGAGTGCTCGGCCACGATGTTGCGGGCGAAGAGCGCGCCCTGCTCGGCCGCCGTCCACGCGCCCAGCGACTGCGCGATCGGCACGATGTCGTTGTCGATGGTCTTGGGCAGGCCGACGACGGTCAGCTCGTGCCCGTTCTCGTGCAGGTACGCCGCCAGGTCGGCCGCCGTGGTGTTGGTGTCGTCGCCGCCGATGGTGTGCAGCACGTCGAC
>JAEZKN010000004.1 GCA_023415395.1 Actinomycetes bacterium | reverse complement strand
GGGTAACGCGAAGCGATGTAGCGGATCGTCTGATCTACCGCACCGGGCCACGATGTACCGTGATCCCGCCTTGAACAGTGCGCACACCATACAGCAATCGGCGCGGCGCTGCAGGCTTTCCTGACCGCGACCGACGCAGCGTTCAGTTCCACGCCGCCGCGCGGAGACAGCGTCCCCGCCGTGTGCGGGCTGGCGGGGATGCGACACGCATGCGCGTCAGTCGTCCAGGTCGACCTTGGCGACCTTGTCCTTGTAGTCCTTCTTCGGGTCGATGCCCATCAGCATCTTCACCCCGGCCAGCAGGTTGTTCTCGTTCAACCACACCTCGCCCTGGTCGGGATCCAGGCGCAGCAGCGCCAGCTTGGGATCGTCCTTGCCGGTGTACCAGGCCGCGACAAAGGGATTCCACAGCCGGTCGACGACCACCGGGTCGGTATCGACCTGCAGCGTGCCGCCGATGCTGGCGAACAGCGAATGGTTCTTGGCGGCGAACGCGGCCACGGCCCGGTGCGGCGTGCCGACATGGCGCACCAGGGCGTTGTCGGTGGAGGTGAAGAACCAGATCGGTCCGTGTTCCTCGACTTCGACCTGGGCGGTCATCGGCCGGGTGTGGCCATCCTCCAGGCCGTCCACGCCCAGCATCAGGGTGCGATCGGACTTGAGGGCCTTCCAGAACTTGCGTTCGAGCTCGGCGGGACCAGACATGGGTGCGCTCCGATGGGGAGGCTGCACGCTAGACCCGGGGACGCTTGCGTCCCGTGAACGCGGCGCCGTGGCGGCACCGTTCGCGCGCACCACGCGCGCGGGTCACTCCGGCGCCGGCCCGCGGGGCACCGGCGCCTGGCCGCCGCGACGCCCACGCACCGGAATGCTCTTGCCCGCCGGCACATGCGCGTCGATGGCGTGGTGGCTGCTGGCCAGCAACGGATTGCATTCGGGGTAATAGCCGGCGATGCAGCCGGCGGGCAGGCGTGCGCGGGTGACGCGCAGCCCGCCCACGGCGCGTTCCACGCCGTCGTCGTAATCGGCCACCAGCTCCACCTGCTCGCCTTCGGCCAGGCCGAGCCGCCGCATGTCGTCATCGCCCATCAGCACCACGCGGCGCGTGCCGTCGATGCCGCGGAAGCGGTCGTGGTAGCCGTAGACGGTGGTGTTGAACTGGTCGTTGCTGCGCACGGTCATCAGCCGCAGGCGCCCCTCGCGCTCGCCCAGGCCGCTGGCGTCGAGCGTGTCCGGGACCACGAACTCGGCCTTGCCGCTGGGCGTCTGCCAACGCCGCTCGCGCGCCGGATTGGGACGCGGGAAGCCGCCCGGCGTGCCGAGCCTGGCGTTGAAGTCCCGGAACTGCTCGGGGTACGTGGCCTCGATCGCGTCGCGCACGCGCGCGTAGTCGTCCACCCAGTCCTGCCAGGGCACGCGCGGGTTGGGTTCCAGCGTCGCCATTGCGATGCCGGCCACGATCGCCGGCTCCGACCGCAGCGTGGGCGCGGCCGGCTGGTGGTCGCCGAAGGAGGCATGGATGCAGGCGGTGGAATCCTCGGTGCTCACCACCTGGTCGCCGCTGGCCTGGGTGTCGCGTTCAAGCCGGCCCAGGCAGGGCAGCAGCAGCGACACCTCGCCGCAGACCAGATGGCTGCGGTTGAGCTTGGTGGCCACCTGCACGCTCAACCGCAGCCTGCGCCAGGCCTCCTCCAGGCGCCCGGTCTCGGGCGCGGCGCGGACGAAATTGCCGCCCAGGCCGATAAAGCCGCGCACCGAGCCGTCGATCACGCCCTCCACGGTGCCGACCGTATCCAGGCCCTTGGTCCTCGGTGGCTCGAATCCGTACTGTCCGGCCAACCGGTCCAGCGGTGCGAGTTCCGGCTTCTCGGTGATGCCGACGGTGCGCTGGCCCTGCACGTTCGAATGCCCGCGCACCGGGCAGATGCCGGCGCCGGGACGCCCGATGTTGCCGCGCATCAGCAGCAGGTTGCAGAGCATGCGCACGCAGTCCACCGCATGCCGGTGCTGGGTGATGCCCATGCCGTAGACCACGATGGTCGAGCGCGCACGTGCATAGACCGCCGCCGCGGCCTCGATGTCGGCACGCGCCAGGCCCGATTCGCGTTCGATTCCGTCCCAGGGCGTGGCGCGCACGCTGGCGGCGAACGGCTCGAAACCGGTGGTATGCGCCCGCAGGAAGTCCTGGTCCAGCACCTTGCCAGGCGCCTTGGCATCGAGTTCCAGCAGCGCCTTGCAAAGCCCCTGGACCAGGGCGATGTCCCCGCCCGCGCGCACCTGGTGGTAGGCCGAACCGATGCGCGTGGACGCTCCGGTCAGCATCTGCCCGGGTTCCTGCGGATTGGTGAAGCGCTCCCAGCCCCGCTCGCGCAGCGGATTGAAGACGATGATCGGCACGCCGCGGCGGCTGGCTTCCTGCAGCGGATGCAGCATGCGCGGGCTGTTGCTGCCCACGTTCTGCCCGAACGACAGGATGCAGTCGGTCTGCTCGAAATCCTCCAGGCGCACCGTGCCCACCGGCACGCCGATGCTGCGCGGCAGTCCCACCGAGGTGCTCTCGTGGCACATGTTGGAACTGTCGGGCAGGTTGTTGTTGCCGTACATGCGCGCCACCAGCCCATACACGTACGAGGGCGCGAGCGACGCGCGGCCCGAGGCGTAGAACACCACGCGCCCGGGCTCCAGCGCGCGCAGTTCGCGACCGATCAGGGCGAAGGCCTCGTCCCAGCCGATCGGGACGTAGCGGTCGCTGCCCGGGTCGTAGCGCATCGGTCCGGTCAGCCGGCCCTGTCGCTCCAGGTCGTGGTCGGCCCAGCCGAGCAGTTCGCCCACGCTGTGGCGGGCGAAGAACTCCGCGCCCACCCGGTTTTTGTCCAGTTCCCAGAACGTGGCCTTGGCGCCGTTCTCGCAGAACTCGAAGCGGTGCGGATCGCGCGGCTTGGCCCAGGCGCAACTGGCGCACATGAAGCCGTCGGGCTTGTTCTGGCGGCCGAGCTGGCGCATCGCCTCGAGCGTCGGCGTACTGGGCGCACCGCCGAAGCGCAGCAGAGAATGGACCGACCCCCAGCCACCGGCTGGATGCGTGTAGTCCTCGAAACGGGGTTTCCCGGGCATTGATGCACTCCCTGGTCGAACGCCATGCATAACCCAGCCGCGGTCCAGCCAGGGTGAACGCATCGGCGGACGCGCGCGGGTGCATTCGGCGCCACAGCGCATTGCGCGAGGCGACACCGCGTGTCCGCATCGCAGCGTCGCCTTCCGTCGTGGGAAGCGGTACCCCGGCGCGGACCGCGCGCGTGCGATCAGCCGGCCGCGGCGGCGACCAGTTCGCACATGTGCTGCATCACCGCCTTCTTGCTGGTCATCTGCCCGCCGGCGATGGTGAACTGCAGCGAGACATTGACCCCATCTCCGCCGGCCGGTGTGACATAGCCGCGCAGCGGCGCGGTGCCGGTGCCGCCACCCCCGCCCTTCACCGCGGTGGCGGCGCGGATATAGCCGTTCTTCTCCTGCACCGCGATGACGTCCAGTCCCTGCTCGACCAGCTTGTCGCGCACGCGGTGCAGCGCGTCCGGATAGGCCGCGCCCGGCACCGTCGCTTCGGTGGAGAACGTGCGACCGCTCGCCCAGGAGCCTTCGACGCTGAAGTTCTGCTCGCAGGCGGGCGCCTGGGCCTGCACGCAGGGCGCGGCGAGGACGGCCATGAGCAGCATGGCCAAGGCGGAGGAATGCGAAGATCTCATCTGACGTCCTTGTGTGTGGA
>JAEZKN010000508.1 GCA_023415395.1 Actinomycetes bacterium | reverse complement strand
CCTCCGGGCTGCCCGACGCCGAGGGCTCCGGCGAGGCCGGGGACGCCGAGGAGGAGGTCGTGCACGCCCGGGCCAGCGACACCGAGACGTTGCGGCACCGCGACGTCGCGGCACTGTCGAACGCCGAGAAGCACCGGCTCGCCGGCATGTTCGCCACCCTGCGCCCGCGACCGCCGCTGCGGCGTACCGCCCGGCACCAGCGCTGGCACCGCGGCGAGGTCGACGCGTCGCGCACGCTGCGCGACTCGCTGCGCCGGATGGGCGAGCCCGCGGACATCGCGTGGCGCCGCCGCGGCCGGCGCCCGCGCCGGGTCGTGCTGCTCGTCGACGTCTCCGGCTCGATGAGGGGGTACGCCGACGCGCTGCTGCGGCTGGCCCACCGGTTCACCCAGGCGGCTGGATCCGCGGGGCCGGTCGAGACGTTCACGGTCGGCACCCGGGTCACCCACGTGACCCGCGCGATGCGGCTGCGCGACCCCGAGCGGGCCATCGTGGCCGCGGGCGAGACCGTGCCGGACTGGTCGGGCGGCACCCGGCTCGGCGAGACGCTGCGCTTCTTCCTCGACCGCTGGGGCCAGCGCGGGATGGCCCGCGGCGCGGTCGTGGTCGTGTTCAGCGACGGCTGGGAGCGGGGCGACCCGACGCTCCTCGGCGAGCAGATGGAGCGGCTGCGGCGGCTCGCCCACCGCGTCGTGTGGGTCAACCCGCACCGCGGCAAGGCCGGCTACGAGCCGGTCCAGCAGGGGGTGGTGGCGGCGTTGCCACACTGTGACGACTTCGTCGCCGGGCACTCGCTCGCGACGTTCGCGGAGCTGACGGAGGTGGTCTCCCGTGCGTGACGTCCTGCCCGAGCTGCTGGCCTGGTGGCGGGCCGGCGAGACCGTCGGCGTCGGCACCGTCGTCGCGACGTTCCGCTCCGCGCCCCGCCCGCCCGGCGCCTCGATGCTGGTCGGCCCCGACGGCACGGCCGTGGGGTCGGTGTCGGGTGGCTGCGTCGAGGGCGCGGTCTACGACCTCGGTCAGTCCGTGGTGCAGTCCGGCACGCCGGTGCTGGAGCGCTACGGCGTCTCCGACGACGACGCGTTCGCGGTCGGCCTGACCTGCGGCGGCATCCTCGACGTCTACGTCGAGAAGGTGAACCGCGAGACCTTCCCCGAGCTCGGCGAGGTCGCCGACGACGTCGAGGCCGGCCGGCCGGTCGCCCTCGCCACGGTCGTCGAGCACCCCGACGCCGCCTGGCTCGGCCGGCGGCTGGTCGTGCGCCCCGACGAGCCCGTCTCGGGCTCGCTGGGCTCCGCACGCGCCGACGACGCCGTCCACGACGACGCGCTCGGACTGCTGGCCCACGGCTCGAACGCCACGCTGACCTACGGCCCGGACGGCGAGCGCCGCGGGGAGGGGATGCGGGTGTTCGTGTGGGCCTTCGCGCCCAAGCCCCGGATGCTGGTCTTCGGCGCCATCGACTTCGCAGCCGCGGTCGCCCGGGTCGGCAGCTTCCTCGGCTACCACGTCACCGTGTGCGACGCCCGGCCGGTCTTCGCGACCGCCAGCCGCTTCCCCGAGGCCGACGAGGTCGTCGTGGACTGGCCGCACCGCTACCTCGCCGCCGAGGCGGACGCCGGCCGGATCGACGGCCGCACGGTGATCACCGTGCTCACGCACGACCCGAAGTTCGACGTACCCCTCCTGGAGGTGGCGCTGCGGCTGCCGGAGGTCGCCTACGTCGGCGCGATGGGCTCGCGCCGGACCCACGAGGACCGGCTGGACCGGCTGCGCGAGGCCGGCCTGGACGAGAAGGAGATCGCCCTCCTGTCCAGCCCGATCGGGCTGGACCTCGGCGCCCGCACACCCGAGGAGACCGCGATCAGCATCGCCGCCGAGATCGTCGCCGGCCGCTGGGGCGGCACGGGAGAGCGGCTCGCCTCCCTCGAAGGACGCATCCACAAGGAGCTCTGATGGACGGACACTCACTGCGCCAGCTCACCGAGGAGCACCTCGCGACCGCCCGGGACCACGCGTCCGGGCGCAGCGCGGTGACCGTGCACGGCGGCCGGGAGCACCACCTCAAGCAGACCCTGATCGCCCTGGCCGGCGGGCGCTCGCTCGGCGAGCACGAGAGCCCGGGCGAGGCGACGCTCCACGTCCTGCACGGCCGGGTCCGGCTGCACGCCGGGGACGAGACCTGGGAGGGCGAGCCCGGCGACTTCGTGCACGTCCCGCCCGAGCGGCACGACCTGGAGGCCCTCGAGGACTCCGCGGTGCTGCTCTCGGTGGCCACCCGCCTGGTGCACTGACCGTGCGGGGCACCGGGGCCGCGCTCGCCCGGTGCATCACCGGGTGCCTGGTCCTTGGCCTCGCGCTGTCCGCCTGTTCCGGCGACGGCGACGCCCAGCCCGACCCGGCCGCGGTGCCGCCGCCCTCCTCCGGGTCGACAGCACCCTCCTCGGGCCCCACCCAGCCCCCCACCCCCGCCGAGCAGTCCCCGACCCTGCCACCGCGCACCGACACGCCCTCGCTGGCCAACCTGATGCGCGTCGACTTCGACGGCCGCGGGCTGCGGGTGCTGCGCACGGAGTACCGCACCGACGCCTACACCCGGATGCAGGTGACCTACCGCAGCAACGGGACGCTGGTCTCCGGCGTCCTGCTCCGGCCGCACGGCCGCGGGCGGTTCCCGGCGGTCGTGCTCAACCACGGCTACATCGAGCCGGCGGCGTACGTCACCGGCCAGGGGATGGCCCGCGAGCAGGACTGGCTGGCCCGGGCCGGCTTCGTCGTGCTGCACACCGACTACCGCGGCCACGCCGCCGGCGACCCCGCGACCGACCTCGAGCGCGAGCTGCGGCTGGCCTACGCGCAGGACGCGATCAACGCCGTCCTCGCGCTCGAGCGGCTGCCGTACGTCGACGCGGACCGCACCGCGATGGTCGGGCGCTCGATGGGCGGCGGCGTGACGATGAACGCCCTCGTCGCCGCGCCCGGGCTGGTCGACGCGGCGGTGATCTTCGCCAGCGTGAGCTCGCGCCACCTCGACAACCTGCGACGCTGGACGATCCCCGAGCGGCCGGCGGCGGCCCAGGCGCTCTTCGGGAGGTTCGGATCGCCGCGCGAGAGCCCGGGCTTCTACCGCGGACTCTCGCCGCGCACGCACTTCGACCGGATCACCGAGCCGGTGCTCGCGCTCCACGGCGCGGTCGACGCGACCTGCCCGCCGCGGTGGTCGCGCGCCACCCAGCGGCTGATGCGGGCCGCGGGCGTCGACAGCCGGTTGGTCACCTACCCCGGCGAGGACCACACCTTCTACGCCCGGTGGGAGGACTCCATCCGGCTCACCGTGCGCTTCCTGCGGCGTCACCTGGAGGTGTGACCGGGGACGTGACCAGAGATGTGACTGGCGTCACGCACCCGGTGCTACCTTCGTCCGCATGGCTCGCAGCGAGCTGCAGACCCGACGGATGGACGCGCTCCGCGCCTGGAGCACGTTCGTCGAGCGCGGCGACGACGCCGAGCAGCTGGTGCGCCCGGAGATCCTGAGCAGCTGGAACCGCTCCGAGGCGGCGGTCTCCACCGACGTCACCCAGGCGCCGCTGGCCGACGAGTCCGACACCGCCTCCTACTGGCAGGACTCCCCGCTGCAGACCGCGGTCGAGCGGGTCGAGGCCGAGCTGCGCCGGACGGCCGAGGACGGCGACCTCGTCGTCGCGGTGACCGACCCCGAGACCCGCATCCTGTGGACCTACGGCGGCCGGGTGATGCGCCGCAAGGCGGAGTCGGTGAACTTCGTGGCCGGGGGGCGCTGGGACGACGAGTCCGTCGGCACCAACGCCCTCGACCTGGCCAACCGGCTCGCGGCGCCGGCGATGGTGTTCAGCGCCGAGCACTACGCCTCGATCGTGCACAACTGGGTCTGCTGGGCCGCGCCGGTGCACGACCCGGTCAGCGGTGCGCAGCTCGGGGTCATCGACCTCTCCACCACCTGGGACCGCACCCACCCGATCGGGCTGGCGACCGCGCGGGTGATGGCGCGGCTGATCGAGTCCGCGATGCCGGCCTCGCGCCACCACCCCACGCCCGCCGCGCTCGACGAGCGCAGCGAGCCCGGCCTGGTGCTGCGGCTGCTCGGCACCGCCGAGACCTGGCTCGACGGCCAGCGGCTGCTGCTCAACCGCCGCCAGACCGAGGTGCTCGCGCTGCTGGCCATGCACCCCGAGGGGCTCTCGCTCGAGCACCTCCACGCGCTGGTCTACGGCGACCAGGCGGTCACGCTCTCGACCCTCAAGGCCGAGGTCTCCCACCTGCGCTCGGCGCTCGGCGGCCAGCTGTCCTCGCGGCCCTACCGGCTGCCGATGCCGGTGGCCACCGACGTCGACCTCGTGCTGTCGCTGCTGCGGACCGGCCGGGTCGGCGCGGCCGTCGAGGCCTACGGCGGCGACCTCCTGCCCGGCACCAACTCCCCGGCGCTCAACGAGCTCGCCGAGTACGTCGCGGTGGCGGTGCGCGAGGCGCTGCTCGCCGACCCCCAGCCCGATGCCGTGGTCCGCTACAGCGAGCTGGCGCCGTACGACACCGAGGTCGTCGAGGTGTGCCTCGCGTCCCTCGGGGGAGGACCGCACCCGGCGGTGCCGCTGCTCAAGGGGCGGCTCGCCGCGGCCCGGCGGTGAGTTAAAAGAAGTTGTTCTCTAGACTTACCCCATGACGGTTGACGAGATTGCCATCGTCGGTGGCGGCGCGAGCGGCGTCCTGACGGCCTTCCAGCTGCTCCGGGACCCCGACGGCCCGGTGCGCGTGACCGTCCACGAGGCCTCCGGCGTGCTGGGCCGGGGCATCGCCTACGGCACCTCGGACGCGCGGCACCTGCTCAACGTCCGTGCGCGCCACATGAGCGCCTACGCCGACGTCCCCTCCGACCTGCTCGACTGGACCCTGCGCGCCGGTCGCGACCCCGACCCGCTCGGCTTCCTGCCGCGGATGGAGTACGCCGCCTACCTGCAAGACACCCTCGCCGACGTCGCCGACCACCGGCTCTCGATCAGCGCGGGCCGCGTGGAGGACATCACCCCGGTGCCGGGTGGCTTCGAGCTCCGGACCCGGGACCGGGTGAGCACCGCCGGTACGGTGATCCTCGCCCACGGCAACCAGACCCCCCAGGAGCTCCCGGAGGTCTCCGGGCACCCGGGCTACCTCGGCAACCCGTGGGACCTCGCCGCGATCCGGGCGCTCCCCGGCGACGCGACCGTGGTGGTCGTCGGCACCGGCCTGACCGCGATCGACACCGTGATCACGCTGCTGGAGGACGAGCCGCGCCGGCAGGCGGTGATGGTCAGCCGCCACGGCGTGCTGCCGCACGCGCACATCGAGCAGCAGTCGACCGCCTGGGTGACCGACGTGCCCGACGGCGCGCTCACCGCGGACGGGATGGCCGCGCTGGTGCGCGCGCAGGTCGAGCAGGCCCGCGCCCACGGCGTCGACTGGCGCAACGTCATCGACGGCCTGCGGCCCCAGACCCAGTCGATCTGGCAGCGGCTCGACCTGGCCGAGCGCCAGCGGTTCCTCGCGACGTACGCCCGCGACTGGGAGGTGCGCCGCCACCGCATGGCCCCCGAGGTCGGCGCCCGGATCCAGGGCTACCGGCGCGACGGACGCCTGCGCGTCCTCGACGGCGGCATCACCGCGGCGCAGGTCGAGTCCGCGACCGCGGTCGTGAACTGCACCGGCCCGCTCACCGACATCAGCCGCTCCGCCGACCCGCTGCTGCAGGCGCTCCAGTCCCGCGGCCTGGTCGCCCCCGACCCGCTGCGGCTGGGGCTCGACGCGACCCCGGCCGGCGAGGTCAAGGGTGCCGACGGTGTCGTCGTGCCGGGCCTCTTCGCCGTCGGGCCCCCGCGCAAGGGCATCTTGTGGGAGTCCACCGCGATCCCCGAGATCCGCACGCAGGCCGCCGAGGTGGCGCGCCTGGCCCTCTCCCCGGAGCCCCTCGCCGCCGTCTGACCCACCGCGGGGAGGCGCGAGTCGGCGCGTCTTGCCCGCGGGGGAGGCGCGAGTCGGCGCGTCTTGCCCACCCGCCCGGCACGTCGCGCCGAGTCGGTGACCAACCGGGCGCCAACCCTGCCCGCCTAGCCTGCGTCGGCATGACGCGGATCACACTCACCGTCGACGGAGCCCAGGTCTCCGACGACGTCGAACCCCGGATGCTGCTCGTGCAGTACCTCCGGGAGAAGCTCGGCAAGACCGGCACGGTCATCGGCTGCGACACCAGCAACTGCGGCGCGTGCACGGTCCATCTCGACGGCACCAGCGTGAAGTCCTGCAACGTCCTCGCGGTCCAGGCCGACGGGGGCGAGGTCACCACGATCGAGGGCCTCGCGCAGGACGGCCGGCTGCACCCGGTGCAGGAGGCGTTCCGGGAGTGCCACGGCCTGCAGTGCGGCTTCTGCACGCCGGGGATGATCATGCAGAGCGTCGACCTCCTCAAGGAGAACCCGACCCCCTCCGAGGAGGAGATCCGGGTCGGCCTCGAGGGTAACCTGTGCCGCTGCACGGGCTACCACAACATCGTGCGTGCGGTGCAGCACGCGGCTGGCCAGGGGGCGACCTCATGACCGCCACCGAGCTCGAGCGCGAGATCGGCCGCGACCGCCGCCGCAAGGAGGACCAGCGCCTCATCACCGGCCGCACCCGCTGGACCGACAACCTGCAGCTGCCCGGGATGCTGCACCTCGCGATGGTGCGCAGCCCCTTCGCCCACGCGAGGATCACCAGCATCGACACCAGCGCCGCCAAGACGGCGCCCAACGTGGTCGCGGTGTTCACCGGCGCGGACTTCGGCGACGAGCTCGGCGTCTGCATCAACGCCTGGCCGATCACGCCCGACCAGGTGACGCCGGGCCACTCGCCGATGCCGTCGGACCGGGTCGCGTTCGCCGGCGAGATCGTCGCGGTCGTCGTCGCCCGGTCCGCCGCGGAGGCGCGGGACGCGGCCGAGCTCGTCGACGTCGAGTACGACGAGCTCCCGGCCGCCCTCGACCTGAAGAAGGCCGCGGCGGACGAGGCCCTCGCCCACCCCGCCCTCGGCACCAACAAGTCCGCGCTCTGGGTCTTCGACTCCGGCGAGGCCGGCACGGGCGGCTCGGTCGAGGACGCGATCAGCAAGGCCCGCGGTGACGGCATCGTGATCGAGCGGGAGTACCGCCAGCAGCGCCTGATCCCGGCCTTCATGGAGCCGCGCTCGGTCGTGGTCGACCCGACCGGTGAGCAGTACGTCATGTACTCCGCGACCCAGATCCCGCACATCCTGCGGTTCGCCCTGGCCGCCACCACCGGCGTACCGGAGTCGAAGATCCGGGTCATCGCCCCGGACGTCGGTGGCGGTTTCGGCGGCAAGCTCCAGGTGACGCCGGAGGAGTGGATCGCCTGGGCGGTCGGCCGCCGGATCGGCAAGCCGGTGAAGTACACCGAGACCCGCTCGGAGTCCCTGCTCTCCGGGCACCACGGCCGCGACCAGTGGCAGAAGCTCACGCTGTCCGCGGAGAAGGACGGCACGGTCACCGGGCTCAAGGTCGAGCTGCTCGCCGACCTCGGCGCCTACGTTGCGATCGTCGGCGGCGGCGTGCCGGTGCTCGGCGCGTTCATGTTCAACGCGATCTACAAGTTCCCGGCCTACCACTTCGCGGTGCAGACGGTGCTCACCAACAAGACCTGGACCGACGCCTACCGCGGCGCCGGCCGGCCGGAGGCGACCTACGCCATCGAGCGGCTGATGGACGAGCTGGCCGCTGAGGTCGGCGTCGACCCGCTCGCGATCCGCGAGAAGAACTGGATCAAGCACGAGGAGTTCCCGTTCACCACGGTGGCCGGCCTCGAGTACGACTCCGGCAACTACGAGGCCGCGACCGCGCGGGCCAAGGAGATGCTCGGGTACGACGAGCTGCGGGCCGAGCAGCAGCGGCGCCGCGCGTCCGGCGACCGGGTGCAGCTGGGCATCGGCGTCTCGACGTTCACCGAGATGTGCGGCCTCGCGCCCTCGCGGGTGCTGGGCCAGCTCGACTACGGCGCCGGCGGCTGGGAGCACGCGAGCGTGCGGATGCTGGCCACCGGCAAGGTCGAGGTCGTGACCGGCGCGAGCGCGCACGGCCAGGGCCACGAGACGGCGTTCAGCCAGATCGTCGCCGACCGGCTCGGCGTGGCGTTCGAGGACGTCGAGGTCCTCCACGGCGACACCCAGGTGGCGCCCAAGGGCCTGGACACCTACGGCTCGCGGTCGCTCGTCGTCGGTGGTGAGGCGCTGGTGCGGGCGGCGGACAAGGTGATCGAGAAGGCCAAGCCGATCGCGGCCCACCTGCTCGAGGCCTCGCCCGACGACCTGGAGTTCGCCGGCGGCCGGTTCACCGTCCGCGGCACCGACCAGGGCATGGCCATCGGGGAGATCGCGACGGCGACGTTCGCCGCGCACAACCTGCCCGACGGCGTGGAGCCCTCGCTCGACTCCGACGCGACGTTCGACCCGGTGAACTTCAACTACCCGCACGGCACCCACCTGTGCGCGATGGAGGTCGACACCGAGACCGGCGCGCTGACGATGCGCAAGTACGTCGCCTGCGACGACATCGGCAACATCATCAACCCCCTCATCGTCGCCGGCCAGGTGCACGGCGGGCTCGTGCAGGGCATCGCGCAGGCGCTGTGGGAGGAGGCGGTGTACGACGACAGCGGGACGCTCGTGTCCGGGTCGTTCGTCGACTACCTGCTGCCGACGGCCGCCGACACGATCAGCTTCGACATCGACCACACCACGACCCCCGCGCAGACGAACACGCTCGGCACCAAGGGCGTCGGTGAGGCCGGCACGATCGCGTCGACCCCGGCCGTGGTGAACGCCGTCGTCGACGCGCTGCGGCACCTCGGTGTCCGCGACATCCAGATGCCGTGCACGCCCGAGCGGGTGTGGCGGGCGATCCAGGAGGGCGGGTCGGGTGGTGCCACCACCGAGGCGGCCGCGCCCCACTTCGACGAAGGCGAAGCGAACCAGCCCAGCGACGAAGGCGAAGCGAACCAGCCCAGCGACGAGTCGGAAGGAACGGCCCAGTGATCCCCGCAGCGTTCGACTACCTGGCCCCGACCTCGGTCGAGGACGCCCTCGCGGCGCTCGCCCAGCACGGCGACGACGCCAAGATCATCGCGGGCGGCCAGAGCCTCCTGCCGGTGCTCCGCATGCGGCTCAACGCGCCCGAGGTCCTCATCGACCTCGGCAGGATCGAGTCGCTGCGCGGCGTACGCGACGACGGCGACGCGATCGTCATCGGCGCGATGACGCCGCACGCCGTGGTCGGCAAGGACCCGCTGGTCGCCGAGCACGCGGCCCTGGTCAGCAAGGCGGTCGAGCAGCTGGCCGACGCGCAGATCCGGCACCGCGGCACCTTCGGCGGCGCGCTCGCGCACGCCGATCCCGCCGGCGACCTCGGCGGCCCGGCGGTCGCGCTGGGGGCGGAGTTCGTCATCCAGGGCGCCGGCGGCACGCGCACGGTCGGCGCGGACGACTTCTTCGTCGACCTCTTCGAGACCGCGATCGGGGAGGACGAGATCCTCACCGAGGTGCGGATCCCCAAGCACACCGGTTGGGGAGCGCAGCACGAGAAGTTCGTGCGGATCGTCCACCAGTGGCCGATCGTGGCCGTCGCCGCGACCGTCCGGACCGAGGGCCCCGCAGGTGAGAGGGTGATCGCCGAGGCGCGGATCGGCCTGGCCAACATGGGCTCCACGCCCGTGCGGGCTCGTGCCGTCGAGCAGGCGCTGGCCGGGCAGCCGGCCACCGAGGACGCCGTCCGCGCCGCCGCGGAGCAGGCCGACGAGGGCACCAACCCGCCCTCGGACCTCAACGGCGACGCCGACTACCGCCGCCACCTCGCCCGGGTCCTGACCCGGCGCGCGGTGCTGACCGCCGCAGGAGCATGATCGGCTGATGGACCTCACGCACCGCTTCACCGTCCCCACGTCGGTCGAGGAGACCTGGGCGCACTTCAACGACATCGCCAGTGTCGCCGAGTGCTTCCCGGGCGCCACGGTCACGTCGGTCGACGGGGAGACCTTCGCGGGATCGGTGAAGGTCAAGCTCGGCCCGATCGCCCTGGTCTACAACGGGTCCGGCACGTTCGTGGAGAAGGACGAGGCCGCGCACCGGTTCGTGGTCGACGCCAAGGGCAAGGACAAGCGGGGCAACGGCACCGCGGGCGCCAAGGTCCCCTTGACCATGGCGCCCGCGGGCGCTGCCGGACCCGCGGGGGGCCCCGACGTCGAGGTCGTCACCGACCTCGCGATCACCGGCAAGCCCGCCCAGTTCGGCCGCGGGGTCATGCAGGACGTCTCCGACAAGCTGCTCGGCCAGTTCGTGGCCTGCCTGGAGCAGCGGCTGAGCGCCGGCTCCGAGGAGGTCGTCCCCGAGGACCGCGAAGGCGAGGCGTCCGCGGCGGCTCCCGAGCCTCAGGCAGCATCGCAGCCCGAGCCCGCGCCGGAGCCGACCTACGAGCCCGCCCACCGCGACGACGCCCTCGACCTGGGTACGGCGGTGCTGCCGGTGCTCGCGAAGTCCTACTGGAGGCAGGCGGCCGCCGGGCTCGGGGTGCTGGCCCTGCTGTGGTGGGTGGTGCGCCGGTCGCGGCGGTGATCTAGCCACCGACGTCGCGGCCCGCCGTTTCCCGGCGGGGCGCGGCGTCGCGCCCCTAGGCTCCGCCCCATGAAGCGCGTCCTGGGCTACGTCGTGGGCCTCGCGGTCCTCGTCCTCGCCGTGCTGGCCCCGGCCGCTCTCTACGGCTGGGACGAGGACCCGATCGCCTCGGCCGAGGACACCACGATCACCGACTACGTCGCGACGTTCGACGTGGACGACCACGGTGACATGGACGTCGTCGAGAGGCTCACGGTCAAGTTCCCCCACGGGGACAAGCACGGCATCTTCCGGTTCTTCGACCGCGCCTTCGCCGACGACCCGAGCATCCGGTGGGTCCCGCGCGACATCCAGGTCACCATGGACGGCGGCTACGTCCCCGTCGAGATCAGCCGCGAGCAGCACGGCCGCTACACCGTGGCCAAGATCGGTGACCCGGACGTCTACGTCGATCGCGGGAAGCACGTCTACGAGATCACCTACACGGTCAACGGTGTGCTCCTCGACGGCCGAGACGGCCACGAGAGCACCTTCTACTGGAACCTGATCCCGCCCGGCTGGGCACAGGAGATCAAGCGCGCCGACCTCACCGTCACCCTGCCCGGCACCGCCGAGGACGTGCGGTGCCGCGTCGGCGACGAGGAGGACTGCCGGCTCTCCGGTGAGGGCACCCAGACGCTGCGCGTGCAGACCAGCGGGCTCGCGCCGCGGACGTCGGTGACCGTCCAGGCCGGGATCGACTCGCTGGGTGCGACGGCGTCGACCCTGCCGTGGGCGCCGCGCTTCGACACCGTCTTCGGCCCCAGCATCGCTGCCCTCCTGGTCGTGCTCGGCATCGCGCTGGCGGCTGGCCTCCTCGCCGTCGTCCTGGTGCGCCGCACCCGCGAGACCGACCCGCAGTTCCCCCTGCTGTACGCCCCGCCGGAGGGCATCGGACCTGCGCAGGCGGCGTACCTCGTGACCGAGGACGTCGACGACGAGCAGTTCGTCGCCACCCTGCTCCACGCCGCGGAGCGCGGCGCGCTCGACCTCGACCGCCAGGACCCGACCTGGACGATCACCGACAAGGCAGGCGCGGCGGGCTGGGCGGGGCTCGACCCGGTGACCAGCCGGGTCGCCCACCTGCTGTCCGGCCCGGGGACGTCGTTCACCGCCGACCCCGAGGACGTGGCCGCGGGGAAGCGGCTCAAGGACGAGCTCGAGGGCTTCGAGGAGGCCACGCGGGACTGGGCGTCGGGCGCGGGGCTGATGGTCCGCAGCGGCCTGGGCGGACTCGGCGGCATCGTGGTCACGCTGGCGGTCCTCGCCGCCCTCGGCAACGTCATCTTCAACCCGTTCGGGATGAGCGCGCTCTCGCTCGTCCCCGGGCTGTTCGCGCTCTTCGGGGCGGGCCTGGCCGCGACCGGTGCCGGCACCCGCCGGACCCGCGCCGGCCGCGATCTCTGGTCCCGCGCGGGTGGCTTCCGGCGGATCCTGTCCACGCCGTCGGCCGAGGAGCGCTTCGACTTCTCGGGGCGCCAGGAGCTCTACACGGCCTACATCCCGTGGGCGGTGGCCTTCGGCTGCGCCGACGAGTGGGCCGCGAAGTACCGCACCGAGACCGCCTCCGAGCCGCCCGTCCCGTCGTACTTCCCGCACTACTACAGCGGTGCCGCGATCGGCTCCGCGGTGTCGTCCATGACCAGCGACTTCAGCTCGACCGTCAGCTCCGCGATCTCCTCCTACGAAGCCACCCAGAAGTCCTCGTCGTCGTCAGGCGGCGGCTTCTCCGGTGGCGGCGGCGGGGGCGGTGGTGGCGGCGGCTCCTGGTAACCAACGAAAGAGACAGCCATGCTCATCGCCCTCATCGTCATCGCCGTCGTCGTGGTCGGCCTGGTCGGCTTCGTCATCGTCGGCTTCAACAAGCTGCGCACGACCGACATCGGCGCCCAGGAAGCGCTCGGCGGCATCGACGTGCAGCTGACCCGTCGCGCCGACCTGATCCCCAACCTCGTCGAGACCGTCAAGGGGTACGCCGCGCACGAGAAGGGCGTCTTCGAGGAGGTCACCGCGGCCCGGGCGGGCGTGGTCGCTGCCGCGAAGGGCGACGACCCCGAGGCCAAGGCGGCCGCCGACCAGGCGCTCTCGCAGGCCCTGGTCAAGGTCAACGCAGTCGCCGAGGCCTACCCCGACCTCAAGGCCAACCAGAACTTCCTCGAGCTCCAGCGCCAGCTGGCCGAGACCGAGAACCAGATCTCGTTCGCGCGGCAGTACTACAACGACGCCGTCGCGACCCTGAACAAGCTCACCCAGACCATCCCGTGGATGTTCCTCACCGGCCTCGCGGGCGTCCACCAGCGGAAGTTCTACGACGCTCCGGACGGCCAGGACGTCGCGCCGCAGGTGCGCTTCTAGGGCCGTAGGTCTCGATACGCCGTCGCTCGTCCCTCGCGAC
>JAEZKN010000548.1 GCA_023415395.1 Actinomycetes bacterium | reverse complement strand
GCACCCGCAAGCTCGCCGGGGCCGCCCCGCGGCTCTCCTCCGGCATCGCGCGGGCATCCTCAGGAGGAGACCGCCTCGCGCAGGGCACGGACACGCTCGCCCGGGGCACCCGCACCCTCGAGGCCGGCACCACTCGGCTGTCCTCGGGCGCCCAGCGCCTCGACTCCGGGGCCGACCGGCTCTCCGCAGGGACCACCAAGCTGCGCAAGGGGACCGTCAAGCTGCGGGCCGGGACGGTCAAGCTGCGCAACGGCCTGCGCCAGGGCGTGAGCAAGCTGCCGGACCTGAGCCGCTCGACCGCGCAGCGGACCGCCACCACGATCGGGGACCCGGTCGACCTGCGCGACGACACGCTCGCGCGCGCCGGCTCCTACGGCGCCGGGCTGGCACCGTTCTTCATGGCCCTGGCCGCCTGGATCGGGGCCTACATCCTCTTCCTGCTGGTGCGGCCGCTCTCGGCGCGGTCCCTCGCCGCCAACGGTCCCCCGCTCCGGACCGCCCTCGGCGGCCTGATGCCCCCCGCGCTCGTCGGCGCCGCCCAGATGGTCGTGATGGTCGTGGTCGTCCGGCTCGCCCTCGACCTGCGCCCGGTCCACGAGCTCACGACCTTCCTGGTGCTCTTCGTGGCCTCGGCGTCCTTCATGGCGATCCTCCAGGCCCTCAACGCCTGGCTCGGGACCGTCGGAGAGTTCCTCGGCCTCGTGCTGATGCTGGTCCAGCTGGTCACCGCGGGCGGCACGTTCCCCTGGGAGACGATCCCGCAACCACTCCGGGCGCTGCACTGGTTCCTCCCGATGACCTACACCGTGGACGGCCTGCGGCAGTCGCTCTACGGCGGGGAGGCGTGGATCATCGTCCGCGACCTGGCGGTGCTGGGCGGGGTCGGCGTGGTGGCGGTCGTGGCGACCGCGGTGGCCGCCCGGAGGCAGCGCGTGTGGACGCCGCAGCGGATGCAGCCGGAGCTGGTGCTGTGACCTGGCCGCCGTGGCTGCCGCTCGTCGCGCTGCTCCTGCTCGTCATCGCGGTGCTGCTGGTCGCCGGGGTCGCCGTGGCCCGCCCCGGGTGATTCCCCCGGCGATCAGGTGAGCGCGCGTGCCCGCGCCCAGCGGTAGTCGGCCTTGCCGGAGGGCGACCGCTCGACCTGCGGGACCCGGATGATCGCCTTGGGGACCTTGTAGCGGGCCACGTGACGCCCGGCCTCCGCCAGCAGGTCCTCGTCGGAGGCCTCGCTGCCCTCCTCGAGCTGGACGATCGCGACCGCCTCGCTCCCCCAGCGCTGCGAGGGGCGGCCGACGACGATCACGTCGCGCACGGCCGGGTGGGCGGCGAGTGCGCGCTCGACCTCCTCGACGAAGATCTTCTCGCCCCCGGAGTTGATCGTGACGCCGTCGCGGCCGAGCAGCACGATCTGGCCGTCCTCGGTGAGCAGGGCCCGGTCGCCGGGGATCGAGAACCGGACGCCGTCGATGACCGGGAAGGTCCGCGCGCTCTTCTCCGCGTCGCCGAGGTAGCCCAGCGGCACCCGGCCCCGCTGCGCGAGCCAGCCCTCCCCCTCCCCCGGCTCCAGCACCCGGCTGAAGAGGTTGTCGACCACCGTCGTCGACGGGACCGGGCCGAAGGTCGCCGTACCGGCCTCCATGCCCTTGAGCGACAGCGAGCTCATCTGCAGACCGGTCTCGGAGGCGCCGGCGGCGTCCATCACGATGAGGTGCGGCAGCGCCTCGAGGATGCGGGCGCGCACGCCCGGCGTGAGCGGCGCACCGCCGTTGTTGAACGCCGCCAGGCCGGAGAGGTCGTAGCTCCCCCGCTCGACCTCCTCGATCAGCGGGAGCGCGACGGCGTCGCCGACCACCGGGATGCTGACCACGCCCTCGCGCACGACGGCGCGGAGCGCGTCGGCCGGGTCGAGCGTGCGGACGTCGTCGGGCAGCACGATCCGACCGCCGCCGGTGATCGTGTGGAAGGTCGACCACTGCGCCGCCCCGTGCATGAACGGCGGGACCATGAGCAGCCGCATGCCGCCGCCGGCGTTCGCCGCGGCCTCGGCGATGGCGTCGTAGGACGTGAAGGGCTCGTTGGTGCCGAAGGGCGTGCCGCCCATCGAGGTCACGTAGATGTCGTCGTTGCGCCACAGCACGCCCTTGGGCATGCCGGTGGTGCCGCCGGTGTAGAGGATGAACAGGTCGTCGCCGCTCGGCTCGGGCATCCCGGCGGCCGGCGGGGGCGTGCCGACCGCCGACTCGTAGTCGACCGCGCCGGGCAGCAGGTCGTGGCCGGACTCGTCGGCGACCTGGACCAGCACCTCGAGGTCGGGCAGGTGGTCGCGCACGGCGGCGACGGCCGGGGCGAACTCCGCGTGGTAGACCAGCGCCCGGGTCCGCGCGTCGGCGAGGAGGTAGCGGAGCTCCTCCTCGACGTAGCGGAAGTTCACGTTGAACGGCGCCACCCGGGCGCGGTAGCCCGCGACCATGCACTCGAGGTACTCGTTGCCGTTGCGCAGGTAGAGCCCGAGGTGGTCCTGGCCGGACTCGTGGCCGGCCAGCTCCGCGCGGGGTGTGTGGCAGCCCAGGCCGCGCTCGACGAGGTAGTGGGCGAGGCCGTCCACGCGGCGGTCCATCTCGGCGTAGGTCAGCCGCCGCTCGCGCCAGACCAGCACCTCCTGGTCGGGCACCGCCCCGGCGACGGTGCGGAAGACCGTCGAGAGGTTGAAGCCGTCGGGACCGAGCCGTGGGATGGGCTGGGGCATGGGCACCGCCTGGGGGTAGAACGAGTTCTCGTTCCGGGCGATGCTAGCGGGTCGTCAGTCCGCGCGCTGGGCGCGGACGACGCCGCTGCGGGCCGGCTGGCAGTCCGCCGTGCCCTTGAGCCGGGCGTAGAAGCGGCCCTCGGTGCCGGTGTTGCCGGTCGACCAGGTGTAGCGGCCGCCCGAGAGGTCGACGGTGTCGGAGGCGAACCGGACGTCGTTGCCGCCGCCGACCGCGCCCTTGACCTTGAACACCACGACCGTGCGGTCGGCGGCGCAGACGGCCGGGCGCGGGCTGCGGACCGTGCCCGACAGGTCGGTCCCCTCCGCGGTGATGGTGACGGACACGTCCGCCTTGGGTGCAGCGTGGGCCGGGGCCGCGGCGACGGTGGCCGCGGCGATGCCGATGAGGACTCCGAGTGCTCGCATGCGGCGACCGTAGGCACGGCTGGAGGCAGGGCGCATGGCCCGCCCGGGTCACTCCGGGAGCCGGTCGGCGCGCTCCGCGACCAGGTCCTCGGGCGCGCTCAGCCGCCAGGCCTCGAAGACCAGCTCGGCCAGCTCGTCGCGCTCGACGCGCTCGAGGTGGACGACGACCCAGCCGAAGCCGTAGGCGGTGAACTGCACCTCGAACACGTCGGGCCGCTCCCCCACCAGCGCCAGCTGCTCGGCGATGGTCTGCTTGAGCCCGACGGTCACCGTGGGCTCCCACAGGTAGCCGAACCGGCGCCCGCGCACGTCGAACTGCGACCACCGCGCCTTGTCCTCGCGCGCGACCTCGGGCAGCTGCGTCACGAGGTCGAGGAACGCGGCGATCGAGGGCACGCGCTGATTGTGCCGAAGGGGACCGACAGCCGGGCGGCGGTGGAGGACGGGTGCCGGACACAGCAC
>JAEZKN010000533.1 GCA_023415395.1 Actinomycetes bacterium | reverse complement strand
CCGATTGCTGAGTGAGGCCGGTGGTGGTTGTACTCGTGGATCCATGCTGGCAGAGCTGCGAGCCGGGCTGACTCGGAGTTGTAGAACTTCTTGAACGCCCAGCCCTCGGCCAGCGTGCGGTGGAAGCGTTCGATCTTCCCGTTCGTCTGCGGGCGGTAGGGCCGGGTCTTCTTCGCGGTGATGCCGAGCTCGGCGCAGGTCTCGTGCCACAGGTTCGACCGGTAGCAGCTTCCGTTGTCGCTGAGCACACGCTGCACGGTGACGCCGCGGTCGGCGAACCAGGCGACGGCGTTCTTCAAGACGTCGGTGGCGGTCTCCTTGGTCTCGTCGTCGTGGGCCTCGACATAGGCCACACGGGAGTGGTCATCGATGACCGTGTGCAGGTAGCAGGTGCCGATCAAGGGGTTGCGGTACTGGTTGCGCTCGCCGGTTCGGACGGCCGTCGCGACGCGGTTCTTCTTCCCTTGCTGGCGTCCGAGGTAGCGCCATCCTCCACCGTCGGGAACCTTGCCTAGCTTCTTCACGTCGACGTGGACCAGGTCGCCGGGATGTTCGTGCTCGTAGCGGCGGATCGGCTCCCCGGTGGTGCGGTCGATGTGGGTGAGTCGGTTGATCCCACAGCGGACCAGTACGGCGTGCACGGTCGAGGACGCCATCCCGAGCCGGTCGGCGATCTCGACCGGGCCGAGTCTTTGCTTCCAGCGCAGATGCACGATCTTGCGCACCATCGGCGTCGGTGTCCGGTTCGGCTGACGGTGCGGAGCTGAGGACCGATCGAGCATGCCGTCCCGACCTTCGTCGCGGTAGCGGTCAGCCCACTTCTTCGCGGTGCGCCACGAGACGTCGTAGCGCTCAGCAGCGCGGGCCGGCGGCCAGCCGTGGTCCACGATCAGGCGTGCGAGCCGGAGACGGGCACGCGGGGTCAGGGCTGCGTTGGCGTGGGTAGCGTGTGACACGGAGGCCTCCTGCGGTGGCGGAGCGGTTCCTAGACAGCTCCACTCCACACCGGGGAGGCCTTCGCCTATCTACAGATCAGACCGTGTCGTCGCACGATCTCGACCAACGTGCCTGGGCATCACAGTTAGACCTTCTTTGATCCCGTTCGAACGGGGTCACCAGAAGGTCTAACCCCGCGTTACAGCTCGCGTCGGCTCAGCGCCGGCGGCGCCGGACGACGTACGGCGCGAGGTCGTCGACCGAGGTCCCGAACCGGGCGTTGGTGTCGAGGATGTCGCGGAGCAGCCACTGCTGCGTGTCAGCCCAGGCACCGGGCTGCACGTCGCTCCAGACCACGCGCGACATCCCGAGCTTGAAGCCGCACAACCAGTCCTGCCGCTGCTTCTCCGCCCACACCACGTCCCCGGACGGTCGGTCGGCCAGGCCGCCATCGTCTGGGCGCTGGTACTTGTGCCGGCCGTCGAACTCGACGAGGTGCCGGCCTATGCGGAAGTCCACGAACGCCACCCGGCCGCGGTCCTGGAGCCCGAACTGCGGCTCCACGAGCCCCACGCCGAGCTGCTTGAGCATCAGCATCGTGAGGTCCTCGCCCGGGCTCTCGCACCGCGGGTCCGCCCACTCCGCTGCGAGTCGGGGCACCCTGACGTGCGGCCAGTACCGCATGGGCTCGACGGCGGCCCGCAGGGCGCGGACCGACTCCCCAGCCCGCAGCGCCGAGTTGGCGGCGACGATCGCGTGGCGGATGCCGTGCTCGCGTCCGATGTCGGCGACGGTGCGTGGGAGGTCGAGGACGGGATGGTCGTCGACGAAGACGATCTGCTCGTCCCGCACCGGCGCCTTGTGGTGCTTCACGCCGTGCCGCGTACGACCTCCGAGCGCTCCCACCCGGGTGACGTGGACCAGCCGGGGCCGCGCCTCGAGGATCGGCAGGCCGTGGAGGTACGCCGCCGAGTCGTGGCTCACGAAGTGCGGCAGCCGCATGCTGAGGAGCGCCGCCCAGACCTCGAGGCGGGGGCGCCCGACGTACGGGTCCAGCGACTCCCAGTGGGCGCGCGTCGTGTAGACGCCCCGCCGGACGACGACCCACTCACCCGTGCGGACCAGCGTCGCCACGTCCGTGACGGTCATCCCCGCGGCGAGCACCTGGCGGCGCAGGATCAGCCCGTGCTGGCGGGCCATGTGGTGGGCGAACCTCGACTGCATGACTCGACCATTCCCGCGTCCGAGCCTTATTGCCCGCCGATCCTCGCCACTGTGGAAAACGGTTGTAACGCGGGGTTAGACCTTCTGGTGACCCTGTTCGAACGGGGTGACCAGAAGGCCTAACCCCGCGTTACAAGCAGTGGCGGCGCGCGCTCAGCCGACGGTCACCGGCTCACCGCCGGACACCAACCGCCAGTCGACGGAGGCGAAGTCGGCGGGGTCGATGGTGCCGTGCTCGGTGACCCAGTCGATGAGGAGCTGACGGATCTCGTTCTGGCGGTTGTAGACGACCGGGGCGGTGGAGACGGCGGGGAAGCCACCCCCGCCGGACTGGCGGTAGTTGTTGACCCCCAGCACGAACTGGTCGGAGTCGGCGACGGGGGCGCCGGCGTAGGACAGGCCGAGGATCCGCGAGCCGACCGGCGCGGAGATGTCGATGTCGTAGGTCAGCGGTGCGTCGAGCCCGGCGATCGAGTCGAAGTTGTAGTCCGGCGTGCCGTTGGGGGCGGTCGGGGTGACGGCGTTGGTCACCTGGGCCACCGTGAACGGTCCCGTGCCGGAGACCTGCTTGAAGTAGCGCGCCGAGAACTCCAGGTAGGCCTTCACGTCCGCGCCCGAGACCTGCACGGCGAGCAGCGTGTTGTCGTAGATGTAGAGCCCCGCGACGTCGCGCACGGTCACCTCGCCGGCCGGGAACGACGCCGCGCGGTTGAACGGCGCGGCGATCGAGAGCACCGGCAGCGCGGCGGCCTCGCCGGTGAGGCCGGCCTTCACCGCGTCGGCCTGCACGTAGTTCACGAAGTCGATGATCGGCACGTCCTCCACGACGGCACGGGCGGCCGACATCGCGGCGGCGGAGGTGCCGATCACGGAGTTGACGTAGGAGATCACCGTGTCGTGCTGGGACTGCACGGCCGCCGCGATCGCCGGGTCGGCGTCCACGGTGTTGGAGTTCAGCACCTGCGACCCCGACGCCACGAGCGTCCAGCGCCGCTTCCCGCGCTTGGTGTAGGTCTCCTGCACGATCAGGTCCATCAGCGCGACCCGCATCCCCCAGTACGCCGGCTCGCACAGCAGCACCTGCTGCCCGGTCCGCTTGTTGCGCACGAACTGCTGGGCGACCTCCTTGTGCGCGTGACCGACGAGGATCGCGTCGACGTGCGGCACCTGCTCGGCCACGAGCGAGGCGGCGTTCTCCGGGTAGGGCAGCGCGTCGCCGTACGACGAGGAGGTGTCCGCGCCCGAGTGGGCCGAGATCACCACCAGGTCGCAGCCCTTCCGCTTGAGCTCCGGCACGAACTTCCGCGCCTGCTCCACGAGACCCGGGAACTCCATGCGTCCCTCGACGTTGGCCTTGTCCCAGATCGATGCCCGGGTTGGTCAGGCCGAGCACCCCGACACGCAGCGTGCGGCCGCGGCCGACGCGGAAGGTCTTGATGACGTAGGGCTTGAACGCCGGGCGCTTGGTGGCCGGGTCGACGGCGTTCGCCCCGAGCAGCGGGAAGTCGAGCTGCTCCTCGAAGGTGCGCAGCGTGTCGAGCCCGTAGTTGAACTCGTGGTTGCCGAGCGCGGCGGCGTCGTACCCGACGCGGTTCATCGCGGTGGCCATCGGGTGGGTCGCGCCGTCGGTGATGGGGTCGACCTTGGCGAAGTAGTACGCCAGCGGCGTGCCCTGGATGGTGTCGCCGGCGTCCAGGGTCAGGATCGGCTCCCCCCGGCGCTTGCGCCGCATCGCCTTGATCAACGTCGCGGCCTTGGCGAGCCCGATGTCGTCGTGGGCGGCGTTGTCGAACTCGGCGTTCTTGAAGTAGTCCCAGTTGTAGACGTTGCCGTGCAGGTCGGTGGTGCCCAGCACCGTGAGCCGCACGCGGTTGCCCGGCCGCTGCGGGTCGTACTCACCGCCGTAGGACGGAGTGGTGAACCCGGCGGCCGCGAGCGCGGCCCCGCCGGTCAGGCCGGTGGCGAGCACCGAGCGGCGAGACGGCATGGCAGTGGACACGACAGTTCCTCCCGAGATGTGACCTGGCGGCAGGACGTTGTATCCCGGAACCGCCGCCGCCCACAAGGGTTGACATCGCCCGACACCCGGTGTCGACCGGGGTCAGCACCACTTCTGCGCCAGCGTCCGGATCACGGTCACGTTGCGGTTGGTGGCGACGCCGAGCTCCTTCTCGACCACGGCGTTGGTCAGCCGCGCCTCGTGGTAGTTCTCGCCGAGCAGCAGGTGCACGGCGCGGCCCCCGACGCGGGCGACCTCCTCGGCAGACGAGCGCTCCTCCAGCGCCGCGATCGCGGCCGCGCTCGGCGGTGACTTCAGCAGCGAGACGTAGTGCTTGCCGCCGTGCCCGAAGGACTCCGCCTCCTCCGCGATCGCCCGCAGCTCCGCCGGGGTGAAGACGATGGTCGGCACCTCGAACCCGCGGTCGGCGAGGAACGCCTCCTCCAGCGCGGCCTCGATCCTCGCCCGGGAGCGCATCGTGGTGTCGAAGCGGACGTTGCCGGTGTTGATGTGCGTCGCCACGCCGGTGAAGCCGACGCCCTCGACCGCGGCCACGATCGCGTCCTGGGGGAACTTCCGCTTCGCACCGAGGTTGATCGCGCGCAGGAACGCCACGTACGTCGCCATGGGCCCATCCTGCCCCGCGCTGCGGTCCGGAGACGCGACAACGCCCCGGCTGCCGGTGGCGGCCGGGGCGTTGCTCCCTCCCAGAAGGGAGTCCGGTGCTGAACCTACAGGTTCCCGCGGGCGTCCTGCTCGCGCTCGATGGCCTCGAAGAGCGCCTTGAAGTTGCCCTTGCCGAAGCCGAGCGACCCGTGCCGCTCGATCAGCTCGAAGAACACGGTCGGGCGGTCGCCGAGCGGCTTGGTGAAGATCTGCAGCAGGTAGCCGTCCTCGTCGCGGTCGACCAGGATCCCGCGCTTCTGCAGCTCCTCGATCGGCACGCGGACGTTGCCGATGCGGGCGCGCAGCTCCGGGTCCTCGTAGTAGGAGGCCGGGGTCGAGAGGAACTCGACGCCGTTGGCCCGAAGCGCGTCCACCGAGGCCAGGATGTCGTTGGTGGCGACGGCGAGGTGCTGGGCACCGGCGCCACGGTAGAACTCGAGGTACTCGTCGATCTGCGAGCGCTTCTTGGCGATCGCCGGCTCGTTGAGCGGGAACTTCACGCGGTGGTTGCCCGACGCCACGACCTTCGACATCAGCGCGGAGTAGTCGGTGGCGATGTCGTCGCCGATGAACTCGGCCATGTTGGTGAAGCCCATGACCCGGTTGTAGAAGTCCACCCACTCGTCCATGTGGCCCAGCTCGACGTTGCCGACGATGTGGTCGAGGGCCTGGAAGAGACGCCGGGGCTGGCCCTCCCGCTTGCGCCAGGTGCTCTCCTGCGCCACGTAGCCCGGCAGGTAGGGGCCGTCGTAGCGGCTGCGGTCGACGAGGGTGTGGATGGTCTCGCCGTACGTCGCGATGGCGGCGATCCGCACGGTGCCGTGCTCGTCGGTCACGTCCTCGGGCTCGCGGACGACGGTCGCGCCGGCGCGGCGCGCCTGGGCGATGCACCTGTCGACGTCGGGGACCTCGAGGGCGATGTCGACGACGCCGTCGCCGTGGCGGCGGTGGTGGTCGGCCAGCGGGCTGTCGGGGTCGACCGCGCCGTTGACCACGAACTTGATCGAGCCGGAGCGGAGCACGAAGGACTTGTGGTCACGGTTGCCGTTCTCCGGTCCGGAATAGGCGACCAGGTCCATGCCCCAGGCCGACTGGTAGTAGTGCGCGGCCTGGGTGGCGTTGCCGACGACGAAGACGATCGCGTCCCAGCCGGTGACCGGGAAGACGTCGTTCTCGGCGTCGTACTCCACGAGCCCCACGAGCTCCTTGAGCTGTTCGAGGGTCAGGTCGGCCTTGAGCTCGTCCGGTGTCAGCGTCATGGCGGGAGCCTCCCGGCGTGTGACACTCTGTGCAACCGTACGGCGGAACGCTGTGCAACTTGTCCAGCAATGGAGGTCTGGATGGACGTTCTCGACGGCAAGTTGATCGATCTCTTCGTCGAGGAGCCCCGCCTCGGCGTGCTCGAGGCCTCGCGCCGGCTCGGCGTGGCCCGCGGCACCGTCCAGGCCCGCCTCGACAAGCTCGTCGCGACGGGCGTCATCACCGGATGGGGCCCGGACCTCTCCCCCGAGGCGCTGGGCTACCCGGTGACCGCGTTCCTCACCCTGGAGATCCGCCAGGAGACCAGCCAGGGTGGGCACGACGTCGTGGGCCGGCACCTCGCGGCGATCCCCGAGGTCCTCGAGGCGCACACGATCACCGGCGCCGGCGACATGTGGGCGCGCGTGGTCGCTCGGTCGAACGCCGACCTCCAGCGCGTCATCGACCTGGTGCTCGAGCACCCGGCCATCGTGCGGTCCTCGACGGTGATCGCCCTGGCGACCCAGGTGGCCTACCGGGTCCAACCGTTGGCGCACGACGCCTCCACAACTTGAAGAAGTCTTCACTTGTTGTAGGCTTCACGCCATGGGTGTGCCCCTCTACCAGGCCAAGGCCGAGTTCTTCCGCACGCTCGGCCACCCCGCACGCATCCGGATCCTCGAGCTGCTCGCCGAGCGCGAGCACGCCGTGCACGAGCTGCTGGAGCAGATCGACATCGAGGCCAGCAACCTCTCCCAGCAGCTCGCCGTCCTGCGGCGTACGTCGCTGGTCGTGGCGCACCGCCGCGGCGGCGAGGTCATCTACGCCCTGAGCGTCCCCGAGGTCCGCGACCTGCTGCTGGCTGCCCGCCAGATCCTCGGCGGGCTGGTGCACGTGGACGCCGCCCCCGCCGCGCCGGCCGCGGCACCGACGTCGCGGTGAGGATCCTCCGCCTCCTCCCCCGGCGCTCGGACTGGACCCACGCCGACCTGCGCCGCGACCCCCTGGCCGGCGTCATGGTCGGGCTGGTCGCGCTGCCGCTGGCGCTCGGGTTCGGCGTGAGCTCGGGCCTCGGGGCCACCGCCGGACTGGTCACGGCGATCGTGGCCGGCGCACTCGCGGCGGTCTTCGGCGGCAGCCGGGTCCAGGTCAGCGGGCCGACCGGCGCGATGACCGTGATCCTGGTGCCCATCGTCGCGGCGCACGGCGCCGACGGCGTGCTGGTCGTCGGCCTGCTCGCCGGGCTGATCCTCGTGGGGCTCGGGCTGGCCGGGGCGGGCCGCTTCATCCGCTACGTGCCGGTCCCGGTGGTCGAGGGCTTCACCCTCGGCATCGCCGCGATCATCGCCCTCCAGCAGCTGCCCGCGGCGCTCGGCGTCGACGCGCACGCCGAGAAGGTCCTGGCGCTGGCGTGGCGGTCGGTCGAGGAGTGGGCGCACGACCCGCAGTGGGTTCCGCTCGCGATGACCGCGTCCGTGGTCGCCGGCATCCTGCTCGTGGGGCGCCTGCGGCCGACCCTGCCTGGAGCCCTGCTCGTCGTCGTGGCCGCGACCCTGGCGAACTCGCTCGCCGGCCTCGGCGCCGCGACCGTCGGCCACATCCCCAGCGGCCTGCCCGCCCCGCACCTGCCGACGGTCCCGTTCGCCGATCTCGACGCGCTGCTGCTCCCGGCGATCGCCGTCGCCGCCCTGGCCGCGCTGGAGAGCCTACTGTCGGCCACGGTCGCGGACGGCATGAGCGTCGGCCAGCGGCACGACCCGGACCGCGAGCTCGTCGGCCAGGGGCTGGCCAACCTGGGCTCGCCGCTCTTCGGCGGCATCCCGGCCACCGCGGCGATCGCGCGGACCGCGGTCAACGTGCGCTCCGGCGCGGCCTCCCGCCTGGCCGCGCTGGTCCACGCCCTCGTGCTCCTGCTCGTGGTGCTCGTCGCCGCGCGCTGGGTCGGCGAGATCCCGCTGGCCGCCCTCGCGGGCGTACTCGTCGCGACCGCCACCCAGATGGTGCGCGTCTCCAGCGTCGGCGCGCTCGTGCGCTCGACCCGAGGCGACGCGGCGGTGCTGGCGGTGACCGCGGTCGCGACGCTGGCCTTCGACCTGGTGACCGCGGTGATCGTCGGGCTGCTGCTCGCCGGCTTCGTCGCGATCCGCCAGACCGCGTTCACGGCGCACCTCGCGGAGGAGCCGCTCGGGGACGGGTCGGACCACACCGCCGAGGAGCAGGCCCTGCTCGACGAGCACATCGTCGCCTACCGGCTCGAGGGCCCGCTGTTCTTCGCCGCCGCCCACGACTTCCTGCTCGAGCTCTCCGAGGTCGGTGACGTGCGGGTCGTCGTGCTGCGGATGTCCCACGTGACGACGCTCGACGCCACCGGCGCCCACGTCCTCGCCGACACCATCAGCCGGCTCGAGGGCCGGGGCGTCACCGTGCTGCTGTCCGGCGTACGGCCCCAGCACGTGCGCGTGCTGAGCGAGCTGGACGTGCTCGGCCGGTCCCCCGAGCCGCACCTGTTCGCCACCACCCCGGAGGCGATCGCCCACGCGCGGAGGTACGCCGCTAGCGGGTCGCGCTCGCGCTGAGGTCCTCGACGGACGGGACGAAGTAGTAGGCCCCGGTCAGCGGGGTCGTGAAGCGCGTCAGCTCGTCGCGCGGCCCGCCGATCCCGGCCATGCTGTCGAGCATCCGGGCCAGCGGCGGCTGCTCCGCGGCGAAGCCGACGAAGACCGTGCCGTGGTCCGAGATCGAGCCGTAGGGCGTGTTGCGCCGGAAGATCTGGCCGTAGGTCTCCTGGTCGGTGCGCGCCACGTGCGAGGTTTCCGGCTTGTCCTCGAGCTCCACGCTGTCGGCCTTGGTCCGCCCCATGGCCGCCTCCTGGTGCGCCGTCGACAGCTCGCTCCAGGCACGGGCCTCGTGCGCCCACTGCTGCAGCAGCAGGACCGAGCCGCCGGCGCCCGGGGTGCCGTCGGGCACCAGCACCTCGTGCGGGGCGACCAGGACCGAGTGGTTCTCGGTGCCGTCGATGAAGCCGGTGAGGTCGAGGTCGCGGTGGTAGGTCCAGCCCGCGACCTCGTGCGCCAGGACCGCGACCCCCTCCAGGGCCCGGAGCATGCCGATCGCGGCGTCGAAGACCACGTCGTAGGACCCGCCCGACACCCAGAGCACTGCGTCGTGCTGGGTCGCCGGCATCGTGAAGCCGTCCGGCCCGACGACTGGGTCGGTGAAGCCGTGGAGCCCGTCGGGTGCCGGTCCGTCCCAGACCTCCGGCCGGAAGCCGCTGACCAGGTTGACCCCGCCCATCGTCGTGCGTGGCTCCTCGAGGGAGGCGACGGCGCGGACGAGCCCGGCCGGGGTCGCGTCCTCGGCGAGGTCCAGCTCGACGTACGCGTGCGCGAGCGTCCCGAGGGCGAAGATCCCGGGCTGCGGAGCGGCCATCTCGGCCTCCTAGGAGAGTCGGGCCGCGACCTCGGCGGCAGCGGCGAGGACCTGCGGGGCGATCTCGTCGACGTCGATGTCGGCGAGCGTGACGATGCCGACGCTGGCCGCGAGCCCCTCGACGCCGCGCACCGGCGCCGCGAGGCCGCGGGCGCCGGGCTGCAGCTCGCCGGTGGTGATCGCGTAGGGCGCTCCGTCCTCGCGCCCGAGCAGGATCGCCCGGCCCGCGGCACCCCGGTCCAGCGCGTGGCGGGCCCCGACCCGGTAGCCGACGTGGAAGTCGGTCCACGACGGCTCGACCACCGCGAGGGCCAGCGCCTCCTCCCCGTCGGCGACGGTGAGGTGTGCGGTGCACCCGACGGCCTCGGCGAGGTCGCGCAGCACGGGTACGGCGAGGTCGCGGACCACCGGCTGCACGGCCGAGGCCAGGTGCAGGACGCCCAGCCCGACGTGCAGGCGCCCGCGGCCGTCACGGCGGACCAGCGTGTGCTGCTCGAGGGTGCTGACCAGGCGGTAGACGACGGTGCGGTTCACGTCGAGCCGCGCCGCGAGCTCGGTGACGGTCAGCCCGTCCGAGGACGACGCGAGCACGTCGAGGACGCGGAGTCCCCGGTCCAGTGTCTGCGAGGTCTCGGCCGGCACACCGACACTCTAGGAGGTCGGGCTAGGAGGTCTTGCGCAACGCCCACTCGCGCAGCCGGTCGATCCGGGCGCGCAGCTGCTCGGCCGTGGCGACCGCCGCCGCCGGACCGCCGCACTCCTTGCGCAGCGCCGCGTGGGTGATGCCGTGGGCCTGCCCGGTGCGGTGGTGCCACGCGGCGACCAGCCCGTTGAGCTCGCGCCGGAGCACCGCCAGCTGCTCGTGGGTCGACATCTCGACGAGGGCGTCGGCCGCCTCCTCGGAGCGGGAGCGCCCGGCCTTCTGCTTCTTGGCCCGCTCGCTCTGCCGCGAGTGCAGCAGGTCGCGCACCTGGTCGGCGTCGAGCAGCCCGGGGATGCCGAGGAAGTCCATCTCCTCCTCCGACCCCACGTGCACCTCGCCGGAGTGGCCGAACTCGCCACCGTCGAAGAGCACGCGGTCGAACCGGGCCTCGGAGCCGATCGCCTCGAAGCTGCCCAGGAGGTCGTCGGAGGCCGCCTCGCTGGCGTTCGCCTGGGCGAGGAGGTCGTTCTCGGCGGCGAAGATGTCGCCCTCGTCGTTGACCTTCCGGCCGAGCACGTGGTCGCGCTGCACCTCCATCTCGGAGGCGAAGCCCAGCAGGTTGGGCACCGAGGGCAGGAAGACCGACGCGGTCTCGCCTCGGGTCCGGGCGCGCACGAACCGCCCGACGGCCTGGGCGAAGAAGAGCGGGGTCGAGGTGGTGGTCGCGTAGACGCCGACCGCCAGGCGTGGGACGTCGACACCCTCCGACACCATGCGGACCGCGACCATCCAGCGCTGGTCGCCCTCGCTGAACTCCGAGATCTTCTTCGACGCGGCCTTCTCGTCGGAGAGGACGACGGTGGCGGGCTCGCCCGAGATCTGGCGGAGCAGCTTGGCGTAGGCGCGCGCGGAGTCCTGGTCGCTGGCGATCACCAGGCCGCCGGCGTCCGGCACGTGCCGGCGCACCTCGTCCAGCCGCATGTCGGCCGCCGTGAGCACCGACGGGATCCACGAGCCCTTCGGGTCCAGCGCGGTGCGCAGCGCCTGGGAGGTCATGTCCTTGGTGAGCGGCTCGCCCAGCCGGGCGGCGATCTCGTCACCCGCGCGCGTGCGCCACTGCATCTCGCCGGAGTAGGCCATGAAGAGCACCGGGCGGACGACGTGGTCGGCCAGCGCGTGGGCGTAGCCGTAGGCGTAGTCCGCGACCGAGCGCGGCACGCCGTCGTCGCCGGGGGCGTAGGTGACGAACGGGATCGGGTTGATGTCCGAGCGGAACGGCGTACCCGTCAGCGCCAGGCGGCGGGTCGCCGGCTCGAAGGCCTCCCGGACGCCCTCGCCCCACGACAGCGCGTCGCCCGCGTGGTGGACCTCGTCGAGGATCACCAGCGTCTTGAAGCGCTCGGTGCGGATCCGCATCGCCAGCGGGTTCACCGCGACGCCTGCGTAGGTCACCGCGATGCCGACGTAGTCACCGGAGGTCTTGCCCTTGCCTGCGGCGTAGGTCGGGTCGATCGGGATGCCGGCACGGGCGGCCGCCTCGGCCCACTGGAGCTTGAGGTGCTCGGTCGGCGCGACGATCGTGACCCGGTCGACGACCCGGCGGCCGAGCAGCTCGGCCGCGACCGAGAGCGCGAAGGTCGTCTTGCCGGCGCCCGGCGTCGCGACCGCGAGGAAGTCGCGCGGGTTGGTGTCGAAGTACTTCTTCATGGCAGCGGCCTGCCACGCACGCAGTGAGGTCGCCGTCCCCCAGGCGGCGCGCTCCGGCCAGGCCGGAGTCAGCGCGTTGGGCTGAGGGTCGGCCTCGGGCGGGCCCGTCACTCGTTCTTGCCCGAGTCGTCGTTCAGCGACTCCCAGACCTCTTTGCACTCCGGGCACACGGGGAACTTCTCCGGCGCCCGGCTGGGCACCCAGACCTTCCCGCACAGGGCGACGACGGGGGTGCCCATCACCATCGCCTCGGTGAGCTTGTCCTTCTCCACGTAGTGGGAGAACCGCTCGTGGTCACCCTCGTCGGTCGGGACGGTACGGCGGTCCTCCCGGACGTCCGTGTCTGTCGAGAAGCCGATGGTGGTCACGGGTGCAAGGGTACGTCACCGTCCGGGGTCGTCGGTCGCCCTCCACAGCTCCACCTCGGCTCGAGCCCAGGCCGCCCAGCGGATCGTCGTGCGCTCCTGGTCCTGCTGGAGCCGCATCGCGAGCGCCGTGAGGTGCCGGCGCTCCGGGAACTCCTCCTGCCCCTCGTCCATCGCGGTCAGCTCCGCCAGCCGCGCGCGGGCGGCGTCCTCCATGCCTGCCAGCGTCGCCCGCAGCGCGTCGAGGTCGCCACCGTCGGCGAAGAAGACCCGCACCATCGCCTCGTTCTCCGCGCTGGGCGGCGCCGACGGCTCGGCCAGCCAGCCGCGCAGCGCCGCGCGCCCGGCGTCGGTGATCTCGTAGACGGTGCGCTTGCGCTTGCCCGTGAACTCCTCCCGGGCCGTCGCGTAGCCGGCGGCCACCAGCCGCTTCGGCTCGTCGTAGAGCTTGCGCTCGGTGCGCGGCCAGAACCACGCGAGGCTGCGGCGCACCTGCTGCGCGAGCTCGTACGTCGTCCAGGGCCGCAGCGCCAGGAGGCCCAGCAGCGCATAGCTCGTCGTGGTCATGAGGCATCTTGACACACTGCCAAGGGCAGTATCTACTTACTGCCCTTGGCAGTAAGTACCTGCGACCTGGAGGACCGCGATGCTCCCCGACCTCACCCCGCGCCACGACCCGCCGCGGCTGCTGCTCGTGGTCGCGCACCCCGACGACGAGACGTTCGGCTGCGGTTCCCTGCTGCTGGCCGCGGCCGCCGCCGGCTGGTCGACGACCGTCGTCTGCGCGACCCGCGGCGAGGCCGGCGAGCCCGCGCCCGGCAGCGACCTCGGCGGCCGGACGCTCGCCGAGGTCCGGGA
>JAEZKN010000503.1 GCA_023415395.1 Actinomycetes bacterium | reverse complement strand
CCCCGGACGAGATCGCGGCCGCCCTCGCCGGGTCCCCGTCGGTGGTGGCGACCAGCGTCCGCGACGGCGACGCCCACGTCGGGCTGCTGGTCGGGGCCGACGGGGTGCTGCTGGCCCAGCCGCAGCTGCACGCGAGCGCGCGCCACGACTGGGCCACCGAGCGGGGCGACGCCCTCGCCGTCCTCGACCTCCCGTGGGGCCGGATCGCCCTGGTCGTCGGCGACGACGCGCTCTACCCCGAGACCTTCCGCCTCGCGGTGCTCCAGGACGCCGACGTGGTCGCGGTGCCGTTCACCACGCAGGCCGCAGCCGACCTCGACCCGCTGCTGCTCGAGCGCGCGGCCGAGAACCGCCTCAACGTCGCGGTCGCCAGCCGGCAGGGGGAGCACGGCGGTGGCGCGCTCTTCCCACTGTCGACCGACTTCACCCTCTGGGCGCCGGACCGTGGGCCGTTCGCCGGCATCATCAGCCGTCCCGACCCGGTGCTGGCGAGCGGCGCGGTCCAGACGGCCGTGCTGCGTCCGGCGTGCGCGGTGAACCGCTTCGTCAGCAAGGGCACCGACCTCGTGGACGGCCGCCCTTGGGACCTCGCGCAGGTCCTCGTCTCCTAGAAGCCGGGCACGAGCTCGCGGACCCGGGCGAGCAGCGAGTCCTTGACCGCCTGCGTGACCGCGACCTCGAGCTGCTGGTCCAGGACGTCGGGGTCGTCGAGGTTCGCGAGCACCGTCCGCAGGTCGAGCTCGTCGATCGCCCGGGTGAGCACGTCCTCGGTGTCCAGGGCGCCGTCGACCACGGCGTCGGGGAGCGCGCGGATCGCGGCCTCGAGCAGGCCGTTGAGGTCGGCGTTCGCGAGTGCCTCGTCGACCAGCGCTGACGCGGGCGGCAGGGTGCCGTCGGCCGCCATCAGCTCGACCGCCGCCAGCAGCCCGTCGTGCAGTGCGGCGACCTGGTCGTCGGTGGGCGTGGCCTGCTGGGCGAGGTCGAGGGTGAGCGTCTCGCGGCTGACGCCGAGGGTGCAGGCGGCGTCGTCCAGGGCGCGGAGCACGAGGTTCTCCGTCAGGCCGTCGATGCCCTCGGAGGCTGAGGAGACGGTGCGCGCGGCGCACGGGTCGGCCGGCTCGAGCGGGGCGAAGTCGCCACCGCCGGCGGCGACCTGCACGCCGAGGACGCCGGCCACCAGGGCCAGTGCGAGGGCGGGGAGTGCGAGCCTCACCGGCGCCTCCGGTGCGGCAGGGCCACGGCGAGCAGGGCCAGCAGGGCGAACCCGGCGCCGATGAGGAAGGAGTCGCGGAACGCCCAAGTGGCGGCGCGCTCGACCTGCTCGGTGAGGTCGCGCTCGAGCCGGTCGAGGGCGGCCTGGTCCTCCGGTGCCACCTCGACGGCGGCGAAGGCGTCGTGGAGGTCGGGCACCTGGTCCTCCTGGTCGGCCAGCTCGTCGCCGAGCGCCTGGGCCAGCGCGATCTTGTCCTGAGCGGGGAGCGGAGCGTCGAGCACCACGGAGGTGATCGCCTCCTGCGCCGGTGCCCGGGCGTCCATCAGGTCGGCGGTGAAGACCGGCGTCAGCACCGCGAGGCCCACGACCACGCCCAGGTGCCGGGCGCCGATCGTCCAGCCGGCGTGCCGGACCCGCGGCAGCCGCAGCTCCATCGCCTGCGAGGTGAGCCGGTCGATGGTCAGCCCGAGCCCGAGACCGACCAGCGCCTGAGGCGCGATCGTCCACCCGAGGTGTGCCGACGGCGGGACGGCCAGGCCCACCAGGCCGCCGGCGACCAGGAAGCAGCCGACGGCGACCTCGACCTCGTGCGTCGCACCCAGGAGCCGCGCGAGGGGAGCCGCGGCCAGGGCGGCGACCGGCACGACGGACACGGTGATCGCGGCGATCGCGGGGGAGCGGCCCCATCCCTGCACGAGCAGGAGCACGAGCAGGAAGAGCGCGGCCGTCAGGGCAGCCGACAGCAGGGCGAGCGTCAGGTTGGGACGGATCGCGGGACGGTGCCGGTCGGGCACCCGGCTCGCGACGGCCCGGACCGCCAGTGCGGCCGGCACGGCGACGACGGCGAAGGGCACCTGCACCACGAAGATCGCCTGCCAGGAGATGGCCTCGGTCAGCAGGCCGCCGAGCACCGGGCCGGTGGCCGTCCCGACGACGCCGGCGGCCACCCACGCCGCGACCCCGCGAAGGTCGTCCCGCTCGGCGACGAGCAGCTCGAGGCAGCCGACCAGCGCCAGCGCCCCGCCGACGGCCTGCAGGCAGCGCGCGACGATGAGCACCTCGATCGATCCGGCCACCGCGCACCAGGCGGAGGCGCCGGCGAAGGCCGCGATGCCGGCGGCGGTGAACCAGCGCGGGTCGGCCCGGTCGTAGAGGGCGGCCGCGGGGACGGCGACCAGGCCGAGCACCAGGTTGAAGGAGATCAGGACCCAGGCGACCTCGGTGACCGTCGCGTCGAGGTGCACGAGGATGTCGGGCAGCGCGAGCGTGACCACCGCGGAGTCCGCGAGCACGAGCGCCACGGTGATCGCGAGCAGGGGAGCCACCGCACGACGCACGCGGCCATCCTCCCAGGCGTCGTTGGGTGGGTCCGACCAAAAGTCTAGTAAAGCACTATACTTTGTCTCCCTCAGGTCGCGCGAAGGAGCAGCAGTGATGTCTCGCAGAACCCTGGCGACCGCGCTCGTCTCGATGGTCCTCCTGGCCGTCGGGCTCGCGGTCGTCCCGCTCGCGACCGCGCCGGCCGGAGGTCGGGCGGCCCCGGTCGCCGCTGCCGTGGAGCGCGCCGACCGGCCGCTCTACCGCTTCGTGGCCGCGCCCGACTTCCTCAACCAGGACGTCGGTGACGTGCGGCAGCTGCCGACCTGGCGCCCGGGCCTGCCGAACTCCTGGACCCCGCAGCTCCAGGCGAGCATCGACCGGGTCCTCGACGAGATCGCAGCGCGCGACCCGGGGTCGGTCCTGGTGGCCGGCGACCTGGTCGAGGGCCACTGGGGTCGCGACTCCGAGCGGACCGGCCTGTTCGGTCCCACCCGCACGCGGCAGCAGAAGCTGCGTGCCCTGCGGCGCGCCGCCGACTTCTACTACCGCACCTACGAGCGCCGGTTCGCCACCCGCGGCCTCACCCTGCACGCCGCCGTCGGCGACCACGAGATCGGCGACAACCCCTGGGCGGGTGGCCGCGCCACACGCCGCTTCAAGCAGCGCCACGTCGACGTCGCCAAGCAGGCGTTCGCCCGGCACTTCACCCAGGTCCACGGCCGGCCGCGCTACCACGACCGCCCGGTCGGCTCGCCGTGGGCGGACACGGCCTACGCCGTGAGGCTCGCCCCCGAGGTGCTGCTGGTGACCGTGGACCAGTTCCACCGCACGCGGGCCGACGTCCGCTTCGAGGTCGTCGGCCGACAGCTGGCGTGGTTGCGCGACACCCTGCGCCGGGCTCGGCGCGAGGGGGTTCGCTGGGTCGTCGTGCAGGGTCACAACCCGGTGCTCTGGCCCGTGCGCAGCCGCCGGTCCTCGCGGGGGCACCTCCTCGGCGGGGCGCGCTCGTCGTTCTGGCGGACGCTGGTGCGCTTCGACGTCGACCTCTACCTCAGCGGCGAGGTCCACGACACCAGCCGGCGGCGGGCCGGTGGGGTCACCCAGGTCTCGACAGGGGGCCTGCTCTACGCGGGCAACGCGACGTACCTCTCCGTCGACGTGCACGCGCGCCGGCTGGAGCTCGACGTGCGGGAGCTCTCCGGTGACGTCGATCGCGAGCTGCTGTGGCAGACGAGCGGCCCGCGCACCTATGCCACCACGACCTACGACGCCGGCAGCCGGTCGGTCGGGCGGATGACGCTGCGCGCCGACGGGCGGGCGGCGCAGGCGACCGGCAAGCTCCGGGAGTACCGGAGGTAGTGCCGCCCCGGGTCAGGCCTCGTTGACGGCCTCGGGGCCGCGACGGGTGAGGGCCGCGGCCAGCGCGGTCTCGCTGTTGTCGAGGTGCTTGACCCAGGCCTCGCGCAGCTCCTCGGCCTTGCCCGCGCGGGCCAGGTCGAGCAGCAGCCGGTGCTCGTCGATGCGGGCCTCGGTGGTCTCCGGGTCGCGGTCGAGGCCCTCCATCAGCAGGTGGAGGTAGCGGTCGGCCGAGTGCCAGAGGATGTCGAGCACGCGGCGGTCGGCCGCGCCCATCACGCCGTCGAGGATCGCGATGTGGAAGGCGTGGTGCGCCTCGGCCAGCGCCGCCGGCTCACGCTCGACGTTCGCGTAGTCGAGGAGTGCCTCCTCGGCCTGGGCCAGGCGCTCCTCGTCGAGGTCCTCCATCGCGCGGAGGGTGAGGTCGCCCTCGATCAGCTTGCGCAGGCGGTAGATGTCCTCGAGGTCCTCGATGCTGAGCGAGGCCACGAGGGCCGAGCGCCCGGGGCGGAGGCTGACCAGCCCCTCGCTCTCCAGGCGGCGCAGCGCCTCGCGGACGGGGATGTGGCTGACGTCGAACTGCTCGCAGAGCTCGACGATGCTCACCGCGGACCCCGGGCGGATGTCGCCGTTGAGGATCGACCGGTGCAGCTCGTCGGTCACGCGGTCGACCAGCGACAGGTGCGCGATCGGGCGCACCGGCGTGGAGGAGCGTGAGCTTCGGGCCATGGGGGGTTCTCCTCGGGGGATGGTCACAGCGGCGGGTCTCGCCGGCAGCAATCGTTGCACGTGGAAGGGCACCTGGACGTTCGCGAGCATCTTCCGCACCTATCCGATATCGTATATTCTCTAGATCGGGAGGTGTCCATTGGTCGACTCGGCGGCGTTCCGCAACGTCCTGGCTCAGTGGCCCAGCGGTGTCACCGTGGTGACCACGCTGGTCGATGGCGTGCGCCACGGCATGACGGCGAGCTCGTTCTCGAGCGTCAGCCTCGACCCGCCGCTGGTGTCGGTGTGCCTGGACCGGCGCCTGTACTCGCACACCCTCATCGCCGAGAGCGGCGTCTTCGGGGTCAACGTGCTCGCCAAGGACCAGGCCGAGGTCGCCCGCGTCTTCGCCGGCATGGTCCCCGACGTCGAGGACCGCTTCGCCAGCGAGAGCTGGACGACGGCGGAGACCGGCGTCCCGCTGCTGGAGTCGGCGCTCGGCTGGCTCGACTGCAAGGTCGTGCACGAGTACCCCGGCGGCGACCACACCATCTTCGTGGGGGAGGTGGTGGCGGGGCACGCCGCGCCGCGCACCGCTCCGCTGCTGTTCCACTCGCGCAGCTGGGGGCAGTTCGCCGACGTGCTCCCGCCCGCCGCGTCGGTGTCCGACGGCGGCGTGGTCGCGGCGCTGCGTGCGCGCTCGGTGCCCGAGTCCCAGGTGCTGCGTACGGCGCAGCGACTGGTCGACAGCGACGTCCGGGTGCGCCTGCTCGACCTGACGCGCGAGGCCGCGCCGGCCGTCGTCCCCGCCGACCTCGCCGCGCGGGGGACCGCGGTCGTGGACACCCGCGACCAGCGCGACCACGCGCTCGCCCTCGGCCTGACCGCGGTGGAGGTCGGGATCGACCCCGCCGCCCCGGCCGACGTCGAGCGGGCCCTCGCGCTGGTCGACGGAGCGCCCGGCCGGGGGGGCGGGGGGGGGGCGGGCGCCGGGGGCCCCCCGCG
>JAEZKN010000440.1 GCA_023415395.1 Actinomycetes bacterium | reverse complement strand
GGCGCCGGCGGCCTCGGTGATGCCGAGCATCCGGCCGTCGACGTGGGCCGGGACGCCGGCGACCATCGTCGTCGGCGTCCGCGGCACCGTGCTCGAGCCGAGCTCGGTCGCTCGCGGCACGGCCTCGTCGCACACGCCGGTCGGGGACTTCGAGATGCGCGCCGGTGCGGTGATCGTGACCAGCGGGGGCATCGGCGGCAACCACGACCTCGTGCGCAAGACCTGGCCCGCGCGCCTCGGGAAGCCGCCGCGGACCATGGTCGCCGGCGTGCCCGCCCACGTCGACGGCCGGATGCTGGGCATCACCGAGTCCGCCGGTGCCCGCGTGATCAACCCCGACCGGATGTGGCACTACGTCGAGGGCCTGCGCAACTGGGACCCGATCTGGGACAACCACGGCATCCGGATCCTGCCCGGGCCCTCGTCGCTCTGGCTCGACGCGACCGGCAAGCGGCTGCCCGCGCCGTACTTCCCCGGGTTCGACACGCTCGGCACCCTCGCGCACCTGCGCAGGACCGGCTACGACTACTCGTGGTTCGTGCTCACCCAGAAGATCATCGAGAAGGAGTTCGCGCTCTCGGGGTCCGAGCAGAACCCCGACCTCACCGGCAAGGACGTCCGGCTCCTGCTGTCCCGGCTCAAGCCCGGCGCCCCCGGCCCGGTGGAGGCGTTCAAGAAGCACGGCGAGGACTTCGTCGTCGCCGACTCCCTGACCGAGCTGGTGCGCGGGATGAACGAGGTCGGTGACGCGCCGCTGATCGTCGAGGCCGAGCTGCGCGACCTGGTCCAGCAGCGCGACCGCGAGATCGACAACGCCTTCACCAAGGACGCCCAGATCACGGCCATCCGCGGCGCCCGCACCTACCGCGGCGACAGGCTGATCCGCGTCGCCACCCCGCACAAGCTGCTCGACCCCAAGGCCGGGCCGCTGATCGCCGTCCGCCTCAACGTCCTCACCCGCAAGACCCTCGGCGGCCTCGAGACCGACCTGTCGGGCCGCTGTCTCACCTCGTCCGGCGACCCGCTGCCCGGGCTCTACGCCGCGGGCGAGGTCAACGGCTTCGGCGGCGGCGGGATGATGGGCTACAACGCGCTGGAGGGCACGTTCCTCGGCGGCTGCCTCTTCTCCGGTCGGACGGCGGGCCGGGCGGCCGCGCGGGCGGTGTAGTGGCCTGGGTCAGCGTCGGTGGTTGAGGAGGGCGCTCTGCGCCCGTCTCGAAACCACTACTCCTGGTCGCCGCGGATCTCGTTGAGGATGTCCGCGTCCTCGGCGAGCCGGTGCTCGGTCTCCTCGATCTGCTCCTCCAGCGAGTCGGGACGACCGAGCTCGCCGGCCAGCTTGAGCGCGGCCTCGTGCCCGAGCATGCGGTGCCGGATCACGCGCTCCGCCTCAGCGGCTGCTTCGTCGTCCGGGCCGACCGGGACCGACCTGGGCTCGTTCGGTTGCGCGCCCTCGGGGTCCATGGCGTGAGGGTACGACCAGTCGGGGGCTTCCGGCGTGATTAAGCGCCCAATTTCCCTGTCCGGGGGTCAGTGCGCGCCGCCCAGGTTGAGGCCGACCACGCCCACCACGATCAGCGCGAGCGACACCGCCTTGAGCGCTCCCATCGACTCCCCGAGCCAGAGGTAGCCGACCACCGCGACGGCTGCGGTGCCGAGGCCGGACCAGATCGCGTAGGACACCGACACCGGGATCGTGCGTACGACGACGGTGAGCAGCCAGATGCTGAGCGTGTAGCCCGCCATCACGGCGAGCGTCCAGCCGGGGTCGCGGAAGCCGTCCGCCTTGGGCAGCAGCGAGGTCGCGATCACCTCGATCGCGATGGCAGCGAGCAGGAGCAGCATGGCGACGACCACGAGGACGTCCTTTCGATGTAGCAGTCGCTACAAATGTAGCAGTCGCTACGCTTCAGCCATGGCGCGTCGCGAGGAGCTGCTGGACCAGGTGACCGACCACGTCCTCGAGCACGGCCTGATCGGCCTGACCCTGCGGCCGCTGGCGGCCGCGATCGGGACGAGCGACCGGATGCTGATCTACCACTTCGGCAGCCGGGACGGGGTCGTCTCGGGGGTCGTCGGCGGCACCGGCGACCGCTCGACGGCGTACGTCGACGCGATGCCGGCCGCGCCCTCGGTCCGCTCCGCGGTCAACCGGCTCTGGGCGGCGTACGGCGAGCAACCCCTCGACAAGTGCCTCGACGTCTACGTCCAGGCGGCTGCCTCGGGCCTGTTCGGGAGCGAGCCCTACCTCAGCGAGGCCCGGTCGAGCAACGAGCGGTGGACCGTCGCGCTGCGCGACTACTTCGTCCGCAGCGGCACCCCACCGCGCCGGGTGGCCCGGGTCGTCACGCTGGTGGACTCGGCCCTCTACGGCTTCCACCTCGACCTGGCCACCGACAGTGCCGACGAGCTCGCCCGCGGGGTCGACGACCTGGCGCGGGCGGCCCAGGCGCTGGCCGGCTGAGGCCGCATGTTTGACTGCTCGGCATGCGTTCGACACGACTGACCCTGGCCGTGACCGCACTCTCCGCAGCGCTCGCCCTGACGGCGTGCAGCGACGACGGTGGCGACGAGAAGGAGTCGACGGGCGACGCTCCTGCAGCCGCCGACTCCGAGGCGCCGGAGCTCCGCTGCGGCTCCGCGGTGAAGGTGAGCGGCACAGCGGAGGCGACGTGGTCAGGCAAGGCGGAGCCGACGCAGACGTCCGAGTCGGGCCAGGCCGTCTACGAGTCTCGCAGCAAGCAGGGCAAGCTGGTCGTGACGTCGGCGGGTGAGGGCGACGAGGCCTCGGTGGAGCTCACCGTGGGCGGCACGACGTACACCGCGAGCGGTGACGGCGTCGATGCGCAGGAGGACGGCACCGGCGCGGAGATCAGCGTCGAGACCTCGAACACCGACGGTGCCGGGCCGCGCCTGATCGCGAGCTTCGTCTGCTACGAGCGGTGACTACTCGGTGCCCTCGTAGACGCTCCACCAGCCGATGGCCTCGGGGTTGACGTAGATCGTCAGGCGCCCGCCGGACTCCTGCATCTCGACCTCCACCTCGACGACCTCCGCGCCGTCGAAGCCGTCACGCAGCCGCTCCAGCAGGTCGGCGGTGTCGGTCTCCGCAGGGAGCTTCCACGAGTCGTCGGTGTTCCCGAGCAGCAGGTACTTCGCCATGCCGCACACCGTATCGACCTACCAGAGCGTGGCCGCCAGCAGCACCGCCCCGACGACCACTGCCCCCGTCAGCAGGTAGCCGAGGCTGAACGCCGGCAACGGCTGGCCGACCCGCATCGCCTTCTCCACGCGGGTCCAGCGCACCAGGGCGAGCACGGTGAGCAGGCCGCCGAGGAGCACGAGCAGCACCGCGAGCACGCCGCGTGCGGTGTCGTTCTCGGGGAGCCCGAGGGCAGACAGCGCCACGCCGCCGGCCAGCATGGCGAGTGCGGTCCGCACCCAGGCCAGGAAGGTGCGCTCGTTGGCCAGGGTGTAGCGCGGGTCCGGCTCCTGGCCCGCTTCGTAGAGCCACCGCGGGTGCCGGTCGGTCATGACGCCCACTCTAGGGTGGCCGGGTGAGCAGTGAGTTCGACCAGCACATCGCGATCCGTAGGCAGAGCGATCACATGTGGGAGGCCGATCTGTCGGCCGGCTGGCTCGTCGGTGGCGGGGTGAACGGCGGCTACCTCCTCGCGGTCGCGGGCAATGCGCTGCGCGAGACGCTGCCGCAGAAGCCGGACCCGCTGGCGATCTCGGCCTACTACCTCTCGGCCGCGGTCCCCGGTCCGGCGACCCTGGCCGTCGACGTGCGGCGGGACGGCGGCCGGGTCGCGACCGCCGCGGTCGACGTCCGCCAGGGGAGTGACACGCGGATCACCGCGCTCGCGACGTACGGCGACCTCGACCGCCTCGGCGACGAGGTCCGCACCACGGCGCAGGAGCCTGACCTGCCGCCGCTCGAGGACTGCGTGCCGAACACCATGGCGCCGGCGGAGCTCCGGGCGATGGCTCCGTTGATGGACCGCTTCGAGATGCGCTTCCACCCCGACCACATCGGCTGGGCCGTCGGCCAGCCGAGCGGGAGGGGCGTGCTCAGCGCGTGGTTCCGGCTGGTCGGCGACCGCGAGCCCGACCCGATCTCGCTGCTGATGGTGGTCGACGCGCTGCCCCCGGTGACCTTCGACCTCGGCATGCCGGGCTGGGCGCCGACATTGGAGCTCACCGCGCACGTGCGCGCCAAGCCCGCGCCGGGGTGGCTCAAGGTCCGTCACGAGACCCGCAACATGGCGGGCGGGCTGTTCGAGGAGGACTGCGAGGTCTGGGACTCCGCGGGGCGCCTGGTCGCCCAGAGCCGCCAGCTCGCCATGCAGCCGCGCTAGCTCCGGCTCGCGACGTCGTCGTCGATGATCGCGGGACCCCGGCCCAGCCACCACCGGGCGCCGCGTTGGGTGTCGGGGTCGTCGCGCTGACCGAGCTCGGCGAGCTCCGGTGCGCCCGCCATCCCGAGGGCGAAGAGCGAGGCGTGCCGTTCGAGCGGCCTCGACTCGTCGTACTGCCGGACGATCGACGTGCGGGCATCGGCGTCGAGCGTGCCGCCGAGGCCGGCGTTGACCAGGGCCCTCGCCCGCACCGACGTCCGCTTCTCCGAGCAGGCGTGCTCGACGACCCTCTCCCGGTGGCCGCCGTCGCCGATCCGCATCAGCACCGTCCAGGCCCGGGCAGCGAGCAGCTCGTTGTCGTCGCCGGCGAGCTCGAGCAGGTGCTGGGCCGCAGCGGTGCGGTACGGCGAGGCGCTGATGAGGAGCGCGGCGTGGTGGCGCCGCGGCTTGTGGGAGTGGAAGAGCGCCTCGCGCAGCAGCCGTCGCAGCATCAGGTCGGGCTCCTGCGGGTGGTGGCTCGGCGTCGCTGCCTGCACGGCCGGCGCAAGCTCGGCGACGACCGAGGCTGCACGGGCTGTCGGGATGATCTCGTCTCCACCCCGGGCCTGCACGACGTGCTGGTGGGCACGGCGGGTTCGGAGTGCGCCCTGGATCCGCTCCCACGACTCGTCCGGTAGCCGGACGGCGAGGTCGAAGGCGTCGAGGCGCCCGTCGAGCGACTCGCCGCGCCGCAGTGCGCCCACCACGTGCGACTCGAGCGGGGGCAGCGCGGCCTCGTCGAAGTGTCCGCGGGCCAGCTTGGCCGCCGCGACCGACGACGCGGCGCGTCGTAGGTACTTGTTGTCGCTGTCGGCCGTCAGGAGTCGCAGCGTCAGGTCGGCGGCGGCCGGGTCCGGGACGTCGATCAGCAGGTTGAGCACCGGAGCGACCACCTGGGTGTCCGTGTCGGTGACGAAGCGCCCGACGGCCATCACCATGTGCCGGCGCGCGTTGGGGTGGCGCAGGAAGCGGGCCGCCGCCTCGAAGCGCCGGACGTACGACATCCCGACCGCCGCCCCGAGCTCGGTGACCAGCGAGTGCGCGAGCCCGGCCCATTCGCGCTCCCGGAGGAAGACGCGTTCGTAGCGGCTGAGCTCCTCGCCCAGGCGCATCCAGTGCGCGCCTGTCGCCGCGCCCTGCTCGGTGCGCTCGAGCAGGCTCTCGACCTCGTGGTTGAGCAGCGGCTCGTCGCGGGCCACTGGGCGACGCGTGGGCTGGGGGCCGCCGAAGGACCGCAGGAGTCCGTCGGCGACGGCGCTGAGCATGGCCTCCGGCAGGCCCAGCGTCCGCTCGTAGGTGGCGATGACCTGGTTGGGCACCGTGTGCATCCCCGACTCCCACCGGGAGATGCGCGGACCGTCGGCTGGCACGCCCAGGTCCTTGAGCGCCGCGATGAACCCCTCGCGACGAGCGAGGTCCGGGTCCGGTCCCAGCACGCGGGCGACCGTCAGGAGCCAGGCGATGCGCTGGTCGCAGCCGACCGTCCTGCTGGCGAGCGGGTGAGGATCGTCGGGCAGGCGCTGCGGTCGCCCGCGACGTCGCGCCTGCGTGGGCGCAGACGTGCGCTCAACTGACATGATCCCCCGATCGACAGGTGCGCTCTCACCATGAGTCCCGCACCCGCGTCCATTTATTGCAGGTTTCAGTCGACGCTGCAACAACAACGCTGCGACTCGCGCGTCCGCCCTAGATTCCACATCGGCACTCGGAGATCCGTCTCCTGTGCTGCCTACACGAGGCTCGGGCCTCATGTTCGGGATCGGGGGAACCTCCCGGTCCATTCACTCCGGAAGGAAATTTCAGCATGAACAGCAGCGGCATCAAGCGGGGACTGGCGGCTGGCGCCGTCGCCGCGCTGGCGGTGACGGGTCTCCCGTTCCTCGCCTCTTCGGCCTCCGCGGC
>JAEZKN010000414.1 GCA_023415395.1 Actinomycetes bacterium | reverse complement strand
CGTTCGAGGTGTACGTGCACCGGCTGGTCCGTGAGGCCGCCGGCATGGCCGCGGCCGCGGGCGGGCTCGACGTCCTGGTCTTCACCGGCGGCGTCGGGGAGCACGCCACCGAGCTCCGGACAGCCGTCGTGGCCGGCCTCGCGCACCTCGGCGTACGTCTCGACGCGGCGGCGAACGCGGCCCTCGACGGCGAGGGCGTCATCGGCGACGGGGTCGTGGTGGTCGCCGCGCGCGAGGATCTGGAGATGGCGCGTCAGGTGGAGGAGCTGCTGGGAGGGCGGGGAACGCCGTAGGTCGTGGTGCGCTCCTTCACGGGGCGTCCGATGCCGGCGCCGATGTCGATGAGCTCGGTGACGGTCTTGGCGGAGCCGTGCTCGGAGCCGGCCATGCGGGAGATGGTCTCCTCCATGAGGGTGCCGCCGAGGTCGTTGGCGCCGGCCTGGAGCATGGCGCGGGTGCCGTCGATGCCGAGCTTGACCCAGCTGGTCTGGATGTTGGGGATGCGGCCGTGGAGCAGGATGCGGGCCATGGCGTGGACGGCGAGGTTGTCGCGCAGGGTGGGTCCGGGGCGGGCGACGCCGGCGAGGTAGATGGGTGCGCTGGTGTGCACGAACGGCAGCGGCACGAACTCGGTGAACCCACCGGTCTCGTCCTGGATCCTGCTCAGGACGCGGAGGTGGGTGATCCAGTGGCGGGGGTTGTCGACGTGGCCGTACATCATCGTGCTGGTGGTGGGGATGCCGACCTGGTGGGCGGTGGTGACGACCTCGATCCAGGTGCGGGTGGGCAGCTTGCCCTTGGTGAGCACCCAGCGGACCTCGTCGTCGAGGATCTCCGCGGCGGTGCCGGGCAGCGAGCCGAGGCCGGCCTCGCGGGCCTTGATGAGGAAGTCCTCGATCGACATCCCGGTGCGGGCGGTGCCGTTGACGACCTCCATGGGGGAGAAGGCGTGCACGTGCATGTCGGGCACGCGCTGCTTGACCGCGGAGACGAGGTCGAAGTACGCGGTCGCGGGGAGCTCGGGGTCGATGCCGCCCTGCATGCACACCTCGGTGGCCCCGAGGCCCCAGGCCTCCTCGGCGCGGTCGGCGACCTCGTCGAGGGAGAGGGAGTAGGCGTCGGCGTCGGTGCGGCGCTGGGCGAAGGCGCAGAAGCGGCAGCCGACGTAGCAGACGTTGGTGAAGTTGATGTTGCGGTTGACGACGTAGGTGACGTCGTCGCCGACGGTCTGCCGGCGCAGGTCGTCGGCCAGCCGGCAGACCTGCTCGAGCAGCGGGCCCTCGGCGGTCATCAACGTGAGCGCGTGCTCGTCAGACAGGTTGCCCGGATCCTTCTCGGCCGCCTTCAGTGCCGCGAGCGCCTCCGACGGCGGTTGAGGTGCGAGCGGAGCGAGCCTCGAAACCCCGTCGGCAGCCTCCTTGACCGAGTCCCAGTCGCCGTACACGTTCGCGAAGTCCGAGCGCCGGTCCTCGGTGCGACCCTCGGTGTCGACCGCCGCGAATAGGTCGGTGCGCCCCACGCTCGCGAACCCGCCGTCGGGCTCCTGCCAGGGCAGGCCCGTGGGCTTCACGCCGGGCTTCGCGAGGCCCTCGTCGGTGGCCAGCGCCGCGACGTGCGCGGAGACCCGCGGGTCGAGCCACGGCTCGCCGGCGCGGACGTACTCGGGGTGCACGGTGAGTCGCGGTGTCAGCTCGAAGCCGCACTGGGCGGTGATGTCCTGGAGGCGGTCCAGGCTGGGCCAGGGTCGCTCGGGGTTCACGTGGTCGGGGGTCAGCGGGGAGACGCCGCCCCAGTCGTCGACCCCGGCGCCGAGCAGCGCGCGGCACTCGGCGAGGTCGACGAGGTTGGGTGGGGCCTGGATGCGGGTCTTGGGGCCGAGCACGATGCGGGTGACCGCGATGGCGGCGCGGTACTCGTCCAGGCCGAGGTCGCCCGCGTGCCGCATGGCCGTGTCGGGCTTGGCGCGGAAGTTCTGGACGATCACCTCCTGCACGGCGCCGTAGGCCTTGATGGTGGCGCGCAGCGCGAAGATCGTCTCCGCGCGCTCGGTGAGGTCCTCACCGATGCCGACCAGCAGGCCGGTGGTGAAGGGGATCGAGAGGCGGCCGGCGTCCTCGAGCACCCGCAGCCGGACCGCGGGGTCCTTGTCGGGGGAGCCGTAGTGGGCCTCGCCCCTGGTCTCGTGGAGCCGCCGCGAGGTGGTCTCCAGCATCATCCCCATCGAGGGGGCGACCGGCTTGAGCCGGTTCATCTCCTCCCACGACATCACCCCGGGGTTGAGGTGGGGCAGCAGCCCGGTCTCCTCCAGCACCCGCACCGCCATCGCGCGGACGTAGGCCAGCGTGGAGTCGTAGCCCTGCTCGTCGAGCCAGGCCCGGGCCTCGGGCCAGCGGTCCTCGGGCCGGTCACCGAGCGTGAAGAGCGCCTCCAGGCAACCCAGCTCCGCACCGCGGGCGGCGATCTGGAGGATCTCGTCGGGGGAGAGGTACGGCGCCCGCCCCTCGCGTGCGGCCTGGCCCGGGGTCTCCACGAACGTGCAGTAGTGGCACCGGTCGCGACACAGCTTCGTGACCGGGATGAAGACCTTGGGCGAGTAGGTGACCACACCCGCCCGACCGGCGGCGACCAAGCCCGCGTCACGAACCCGCGCGGCGACCGCGGTCAGTCGGTCCAGGTCGTCTCCGGACGCGCCGAGCAGGGCGGCCGCCTCGACGACGTCGAGGGCGGCGCCCCGCTCGGCTCGGGCCAGCGCCCGGCGTACCTGCTGGGGGGTCACTCCTAGAGGCTAGCCGGGACCCGCTCCTGCTCCTCGATGGGCTCCGACGGTTGGACGGGTGGCTTGCGATCGAGTGCGCTGGGCCACCAGATCCTGCCGCCGAGGTCCAGGTTGAGCGCGGTCACCAGGACCGAGCGGACGATCATCGTGTCGAGCAGGACGCCCAGCGCGATCGTGGTCCCGATCTGGAGCGCGAACGTGAGCGGCATCGTCGCCAGCGCCCCGAACGTCGCCGCGAGCACGATCCCCGCCGCGGTGATCACGCCGCCGGTGGAGGCCAGCGCGATCAGCGAGCCGCGCCGGGTGCCCTTGGTCGCTGTCTCCTCACGCACCCGGGTCATCAAGAAGATGTTGTAGTCGATGCCCAGGGCGACCAGGAACACGAACGCATAGAGCGGGAACCCGGGATCGGTGTTGGGCCGGTCGTAGATGAAGTCGAACACCAGACCCGAGATGCCCAGCGCCGCGGCGAACGACAAGACCACCGTGCCGATCAGCAGGATCGGCGAGGCCAGTGCCCGCAGCAGGCCCATCAAGATCAGCATCACCGCGATCAACATGATCGGGATCACCACCAGGTTGTCGCGCGCCGACGCCTCCTCGACGTCGACGGTGATCGCGCTCCAGCCGGTCACCTGGGCGTCCGCGCCGTCGACCGCGTGCACCGCCGTGCGGATGTCCTGCACCGCGTCGGTCGACTGCGCGTCGAGTGGGTCGGCGGTGAGGTTGGCGAGGATCAGCGCGGTGCCGTCCTTCTCGGCCACGACCGCCGGCTCCTGGATGCCCTCGATGCCCCGGAGCGAGGCGACGACCTCGTCGGCCTGGTCGGCGTTCGCGACGATCTGGACCGGCGAGCTGGCGTCCACGAGGCCGTGCTCGACGAGCAGCTTGTTGCCGTCGACGGACTCGACCTCCTGGCCCGCGACGTACATCTCGTCGTTCGGGGTCCCCGAGGTGTCCAGACGCAGGGCGCCCAGCGCGATGACCGCCAGCGCGACCGCGGTGAAGATCCAGACGACCCGCGGGCGCGGCGCGATCCGGTTGCCGGTGCGGGCCCAGAAGCCGGACGCCGTGGGCTCCGCGCTGCCGAAGCGCGGGATGAACGGCCAGAACACCCAGCGGCCGCAGATCACCAGCAGTGCCGGCAGCAGCGTCACCATCACCACGAACGTCACGGCGACGGCCACCGCGTTGGCGGGGCCCAGACCCGCGGTGGAGTTGAGCTCGGCGAACATCAGGCAGAGCAGGCCGACCACCACGGTCGAGGCGCTCGCGAAGATCGCCGGCGCGGCGCGGTGCAGCGCGAACGCCATCGCCTCGTGCCGATCCTCGTGCCGGCGCAGCTCCTCGCGGTAGCGGGCGACCAGCAGCAGGGCGTAGTCCGTCCCCGCCCCGATCACCAGCACGGTCATGATGAACTGCGTCTGGCCGTTGATCGTCATGCCGCCGTACTTGGCGAGCAGGTAGAGCAGGCCCATCGTGATCGTCAGCCCGACCACGACGGTGAAGATCGGCAGGATCCACAGCACCGGGCTGCGGTAGCTGATCAGCAGGATGACGATGACC
>JAEZKN010000355.1 GCA_023415395.1 Actinomycetes bacterium | reverse complement strand
GCACCGGCCTCCGGCGCACTCTCGCGCACCGACGCCTCCTGGGTCGTGGTCATGCCGGGACCTCCTGGGGAGTCGTGACGTGGCGCACCGCCAGGTCGTCGAGGCGGACGCAGCGCGCGGCGCGGTCCGCGCCGAGAGCGGTGAGCGGCACCGGGCCGGAGACGCACGCGTCGGTCGCGTGGACGCAGCGGGGCGCGAACCGGCACCCGGGCATCCACTCCCCCGCCGCCGGCGGCTGGCCGGCGATCACGTCGAGGGTGCGGCGCTGCCAGTTGCCGATGGTCGCGACCCCCATGAGGGCCTGGGTGTAGGGGTGCCGGGGGTTGCCCAGCACCTCCTCGGTCGGCCCGCTCTCGACGATCTGGCCGCCGTACATCACCAGGATCCGCTCGCACGTCTCGGCGACCACGGCCAGGTCGTGGGTCACCAGCAGCAGCGAGAGCCGGTGGGTCTCGCGCAGCCGGCGCAGCAGGCCGAGGATCTCCGCCTGGATCACCACGTCGAGGGCGGTGGTGGCCTCGTCGGCGATGAGCAGCTCGGGCTCGCAGGAGACCGCGACCGCGATGAGGACGCGCTGGAGCATGCCGCCGGAGAGCTGGAACGGGTACTGGTGGAAGACCGACGACGGGTCGTGGAGGCCGACCTCGGCGAACAGGTCGACCGCGCGGTCGTGGGCCTCCGCCCGGGACAGGCCACGCTTGACGCGCAGCTGCTCGGCGAGCTGGTGGCCCACGGTCAGCGACGGGTTGAGGTACGACGCGGGGTCCTGGAAGACCGCGCCGAGACGAACGCCGCGGACCTGGTTCCAGGTCGACCGTCGCGCGCTCGTCAGCTCGACCGCGTCGGCGCCCTCTCCGAGGACGATGCTGCCGGCGTCGACCCGACCCGTCGCGGGCAGGAGCCCGAGCACGGCCCGGCAGGTCAGGGTCTTGCCGCTGCCCGACTCCCCCACCAGCCCGACGGACTCGCCGCGACCGATCGAGAAGGACACGTCCTGCACCGCGACGAGGTCCTCGCCGACGGAGACCTGGAGGCCGCGGACGTCGAGCACCCGACCGGGCTGCCGGGATTGCTGCGCCTGCTGGTCACGCGCGGACATCGGCGACCTCCTTGTCGGTGGAGCCGGTGGAGCCGGTGGAGCCGGTGGAGCCGGTCGAGCCGGTCGAGCCGGTCGAGCCGGGGGCGGACCGGGAGCGCCGGCGGCGCGGGGCGGCGCCGGTCGCCTCCCGGATCGCGTCGGCGAGCAGGTTGAGCGACCCGACGGTCGCCATCATCAGCAGCGCGGGGAAGACCGGTGCGTAGGACTTCTGGGCGAGGTAGCCGAGGTCGGCCGAGAGCATCCCGCCCCAGGTCGGCGCCGGCGGCGTGACGCCCAGGCCGAGGAAGGACAGCGACGCGACGACGAGCAGCGCGGCGCCCGTGGCCTGCGCCGAGGTGACCGCCACGTTGGGCAGCACCTTGGTCCAGATGTGGGTGCGCAGCGTCCACCACTGCGAGGCGCCCATCAGCTCCGCGGCCTCGACGTACTGCTGGCGCCGCAGGCCGAGGGCGGCCGAGCGGGTGACCCGGAAGAAGATCGGGCTGATCAGCACGCCGATGGCGAGCATGGCCTGCTGGAGGCCGTTGCCGAGCGTGCCGGCGACGGCGATGGCGAAGACCGTGAACGGGAGGATGACCAGCGTGTCGCTGACCCGGAGGGTGAGCCACTCCAGCCGCGGGCCGAGCCAGGCCGAGGCCAGGCCCGCCGGGATGCCGAGCACGCCGCCGATCAGGACCGCCTCCGCCGCACCGGCAACCGAGAGCCGGGCGCCGGCCATCAGCCGGCTGAGCACGTCGCGACCGACGTAGTCGGTGCCGAGCAGGTGGTTCGCGCTGGGCCCCTCGAGCACGTGGTCGGTGTACTGGTGGAGCGGGTCGTGGGGGGCGAGGGCTTCGCCGAAGACCGCCAGGAACGCGACGCCGGCGAGCACCAGGAGCGCGATCCGGGCGGTGGGGATCCCCCACAGGTTGCGCAGCGTGGTCATCGGCGTGCTCCCTCGCGGCGGGCCATCGGGTTGAGCGCGGTCTGGAGCACGTTGATGACCAGGCTGGCAGCGACCACGATCACCGCGGTCACGAGCAGCGTCCCGAGCACCACCGGCACGTCGCCCTTCTCGGCCGACTGCAGCGCCAGTTGGGCGATGCCCGGCAACCCGAAGAGCCGCTCGGTGATCACCGCGCCGCCCATGATCAGCGGGATGGCCAGCCCGATCACGGCCAGCGTGGGTCCGGCGGCGTTGCGCAGCACGTGCCCGAAGAGGACCCGCGTGCGGCCGAAGCCGCGCATCTCGGCGCCGACGGCGTAGTTCTCCGCGAGCGACCCGACCAGCGAGGTGCGCAGCTGGCGGGCGATCGAGGCCGCGACGTCGAGGCTCAGTGCCAGCGAGGGCAGGATCGCGAAGCGCAGCCACTGCACGGGGTCCTGCCCCAGGGCGACGTACCCACCCGCGGGCAGCAGCTGGAGCTTGACCGCGAAGAGGACGATCAGCGCCATGCCGATGACGAACGGGGGCAGCGTCGCGAGCACCGAGCAGACCAGCGTGACGGCACGGTCGAAGACGCCACCGTTGCTCAGCGCGGCCCCGATGCCGGCGCCGCCGCCGATCAGCAGGGCGAGCACCAGTGCCAGCACGGCGATCGACAGGTCGACGGGCAGCGCCTGCTTGATGCTGTCGCTGACCGGGATCGTGGTGAACCACGAGCGGCCCAGGTCCCCCTGCAGGGCGTTGCCCACCCAGGAGAGGTACTGCACGACCAGTGGACGATCGAGCCCGAACTCCTCGTTGAGCCGGTCGATGTCGGCCTGGGTCGCGGTCTCCCCGAGCGCGGCCGCGGCCGGGTTGCTGTCGCTCAGCGCGCCCAGCGCGAAGGTGATGACCGACGCGAGGAAGAGCACGGTCACCGTGACGACCAGCGTGCCGCCCACCGATCGCAGCAGGGGTACGACAGTCTCTTATACACATA
>JAEZKN010000238.1 GCA_023415395.1 Actinomycetes bacterium | reverse complement strand
TGCCCTCGGGGGCGGTGAAGCCCGCGACGTAGCCGACGACCGGCTTGGTCACGTTGTCCTTGATGTAGGCCGCCGCACGCTCCTCGGCGTCGCCGCCGATCTCGCCGATCATCACGATCGCCTTGGTCTCGGGGTCGTTCTCGAACGCCTCGAGCGCGTCGATGTGCGTGGTGCCGATGATCGGGTCGCCGCCGATGCCGATGGCGGTCGAGAAGCCGTAGTCACGCAGCTCGTACATCATCTGGTAGGTCAGCGTGCCGGACTTCGACACCAGGCCGACCGGGCCCTTGCCCGCGATGGTGTGCGGGGTGATGCCGGCCAGCGACTCCTCCGGCGTGATGATGCCGGGGCAGTTGGGGCCGATCATCCGGGTGGACTTGCCCTCCAGGTAGGACCAGACCTCGGCGGTGTCCTGCACGGGCACGCCCTCGGTGATGACCACGAGCAGGCCGATGCCGGCGTCGATGGCCTCGATGCAGGCGTCCTTGGTGAAGGCCGGCGGGACGAAGACCACCGACACGTCGGCGCCGGTCTCGGCCATGGCCTCCTTGACGCTGCCGAAGACCGGCAGCTCCTTGCCGGCCAGCTCGACCGACGTGCCGGCCTTGCGCGCGTTCACGCCGCCGACGATGTTGGAGCCCGCCTCGAGCATGAGGGTGGTGTGCTTGGAGCCCATCCCGCCCGTCATGCCCTGGACGATGATCTTGGAGTCCTTGTTGAGGTAGATAGACACGTCTTCTTCGTCCTTACGCGTTCGCGAGCTCGGCGGCCTTGTCGGCCGCACCGTCCATCGTGTCGACCATGGTGACCAGCGGGTGGTTCGCCTCGGTCAGGATCCGGCGACCCTCGTCGACGTTGTTGCCGTCGAGGCGGACGACCAGGGGCTTGGTCGCCTCGTCGCCGAGGATGTCGAGCGCGCCCACGATGCCGTTGGCGACCTCGTCGCAGGCGGTGATGCCGCCGAAGACGTTCACGAAGACGCTCTTGACCTGCGGGTCGCCGAGGATCACGTGCAGGCCGTCGGCCATCACCTGGGCGTTGGCGCCGCCACCGATGTCGAGGAAGTTGGCCGGCTTGACGCCGCCGTGTGCCTCGCCGGCGTAGGCGACGACGTCGAGCGTGGACATGACCAGGCCCGCGCCGTTGCCGATGATGCCGACCTCACCGTCGAGCTTGACGTAGTTCAGGCCCTTGTCCTTGGCCTGCGCCTCGAGCGGGTCCTCCTCGTCACGGATCTCGAACTCCTCGTGGTCCGGGTGCCGGACCTCGGAGGCGTTGTCGTCGAGCGAGACCTTGCCGTCGAGCGCCTCCAGCTTGTCGCCGGCCAGCCGCGCGAGCGGGTTGACCTCGACGAGCGTGGCGTCCTCCTCGATGAAGACCGTGTAGAGGGCCTGGATCATCGTGACGGCCTGCTCGAAGACGGCCTCGGGGAACTTCGCGTCGGTCGCGATCTCGCGGGCCTTGGCCTCGTCGACGCCGGTGCCCGGGTCGATCGGGATCTGGCGCACGGCGTCGGGGTTGGTCTTGGCGACCTCCTCGATCTCCACGCCTCCCTCGACGGACGCGATGCAGAGGTAGCGGCGGTTCGCGCGGTCCAGCAGGAAGGAGAAGTAGTACTCCTCCTCCGGCGGGGTGGCCGGCGTGACCAGGACCCGGTTGACCGTGAGTCCCTTGATCTCCATGCCGAGGATGTTCGACGCGTGCTCGAAGGCCTCGTCGGCGGTCTTGGCGAGCTTCACGCCGCCGGCCTTGCCGCGGCCACCAGCCTTCACCTGCGCCTTGACGACCGTGACGCCGCCGAGCTGCTCGGCCGCCTCACGGGCGGCCTCCGCGGTCTCGACGACGACGCCCAGCGTCGTGGTCACACCGTGCTTGGCGAAGAGCTCCTTCGCCTGGTACTCCATCAGATCCACTGATCCACCAAATCCTCTAGATCGGAGCGAGCGGGCGCGCGAGGGCCCCGCTTCGTGCTCAGGGGTGTCCTTGGCACCTTATGCCCGCCTTCCGGCGTACGACGAGGGCCGACCGACGTGACGTGAGGCACCCGTCACGCAGGGGGGTACCCACTCACTCCGCGGAGCTCACCGCGAAGTGCTCGGCGACCCAGCCGGTGATCTCGGTGGTCGGGGCGCCGGGCGTGAACACCTTCGCGACGCCGATCTCCTCGAGGACCGGGATGTCCTCCTCGGGGATGATCCCGCCGCCGAAGACCACGATGTCGGAGGCGTCCCGCTCGGCGAGCAGCTCGACGAGGCGCCGGAAGAGCGTCATGTGCGCGCCCGAGAGCACGGAGAGGCCGATCAGGTCGGCGTCCTCCTGGATCGCGGTCTCCACGATCTGCTCCGGCGTCTGGTGGAGACCGGTGTAGACCACCTCGTGCCCGGCGTCGCGCAGCGCGCGGGCGACGATCTTGGCCCCTCGGTCGTGCCCGTCCAGGCCGGGCTTGCCGACGACGATCCGGACGCGCCGTACGGGGGTCGCTGCGCTCATGCGGGCAGGCTAGCCCACGCGTGAGCCTCGCCACGCCGGGGGCGGATCCCGTGACCTCGGCACAACCGTGCGCGTTCGGGGTTTCGAGGCGTGGCTGAGCGGACATGGGACCCAGGAGGCCTTCTCGGGGGAGCGGGCGGGATTCGCAAGAACTCCACAGGTTTCGGACGTTGATTGCCCGCGGCCGTGACCGGTCCGTTACAGTCGTGCCTCGCCGTCTGAACCCCCGAGCAGCGGAGTAACTATTCATGGGTAACCACCGAGCGGATCGCCGCGGTCTGAGCCGCCGTCCCTCGGACCTCCCGACCCCGGTCGCCACCGCGACCACGGCTGGGAAGCGCAGGGCCGTCAAGCCCACCAAGGCCGACCGAGCCGCCCTGGCGACCACCGTCGCCCAGACCGTCGTCGAGCCCACCGTGCGCACCGCTGAGGTCCTCGTACCCAGTACGTCCGAGAACAACCCCCGTCCGTCCCAGGAGCGCTCGGCGCCGAAGCGCAGCGCCGGCCGCCGCGCCGCCGGCCGCGGACCGCTCTTCCGGGGTCTGCCCTCGCCGCCGATCCTGCTCGGCGTGGCCGCGCTCGCGATCTCCGCGGGTGGCGCGCTGACCGCCGCCGGCGGCAACCTGGCCGACGACGAGCCCAAGTTCAACGCCGCTAGCGCCCTCTCCGGCGCGAGCGACGTCTCCCGGGCCAACCTGCTCGACCGCGACACCGTGTCCCGCGACAGCCGGCGCGACGCGCTGGAGGACTCCGCGGACGCCGAGCTCGTCGCCGAGGCCGAGAGCCAGGCCGAGCAGCGCAACGCCGCCCTGGCCCAGCTGGCCCAGCAGGCCGAGAAGGTGTCGGCCAAGCTCGAGCTCAACCAGTGGGTGCTGCCGATCGCGGCGGGCGTCTACCACCTGACCGCCGAGTTCGGCGACTACGGCCTGTGGGCGCACTACCACACGGGCCTGGACTTCGCGGCTCCCACCGGCACGTCGATCCACGCCATCGCCAACGGCGTCGTGACGTCGGTGGGCTACGACGGCGCCTACGGCAACAAGACCGTGGTCACCCTCGAGGACGGCACCGAGATCTGGTACTGCCACCAGACGACCTTCATGGTCAACGAGGGCGACACCGTCACGGCCGGCGACACCATCGGCACGGTCGGCTCGACCGGCAACGTGACCGGTCCGCACCTCCACCTCGAGGTCCGGCCCGGTGCGGGCGACCCGGTCGACCCCTACGCTGCGATGGCCGCCAACGGCGTCACGCCGTAGCGGACCACCGCACCGGCTCCCTCAGGGCTGCTAGAGCTTGTCCACGGGGGCGTAGCGCAGCAGCAGGCGCTTGACGCCCTCGGAGCCGAAGTCGATCGAGGCCACGGTCTTCTCGGCGACCCCATCTAGCTACACGACCGTGCCCATCCCGAACGAGTCGTGCAGGACGCGATCCCCGGGCTCGAGGCTCGGGATCTCCCGGGCGGGCTTGGCC
>JAEZKN010000142.1 GCA_023415395.1 Actinomycetes bacterium | reverse complement strand
GTCTCGAGCCGGGCGAGGTCGCCACGATCCAGGTGGTCGGCAGCCTCGCGTGCATCGGCCTGCGCGTGCTCGCGGCGTGGCGCGGATCCCTGCTCGCCGGGTGGCGGGTGCTGGTGGGGGTCGCGGGCATGCTGCTCGTCGGCGCCACCGGGTTCGCGCTCCTCTCGGTCGGTTCGGCCGCCGCGTTCTGCGTCGGCGTCGTCGTGGCCTATGCCTTCGGATGGGGCTGGAACGGCCTGTTCAACCTGAGCGTCTCCCGAGCCCGCGCGGGCCGTGTCTCGTCCGCGACCGGGATGACGCAGGGCGGAGTCTTCCTCGGCGGGGTCCTCGGGCCGCTGCTGTTCGCCGGGGTGCTGGACGCGCAGGGGGTGGGTGCGGCCTGGCTGGCCGTCGCCGTCGCCGCCTTCGTCGCGTCCCTGTCGATCGCGCTGGCCGCCCGCCGTTGGGCGGGGGCAGGAGAAGTGGAGGAACGATGACCATCACCGACGAAGACGAGGGTGTGCTCGACCTGATGGTCGAGTCCCTCACGCGGATCGCCGACGGCGTGTTCCGCGTGACCCTGGTGGACCCCGACGGCTGCTGGCTGCCCGAGTGGACGCCCGGCTCGCACATCGACATCGAGACGCCGGCGGGACCGCGGCAGTACTCGCTGTGCGGCGACCCGGCGGACCAGGGTCGCTACACGATCGCCGTCCTGCGCGAGCCCGCCTCGCGGGGCGGGTCGACCTACGTCCACGACGTCCTGCGTCCGGGCGAGCTGGTCGAGGTCGGCGGCCCCCGCAACCACTTCGAGCTCCAGCCCGCCAAGCAGTACCTCTTCATCGCGGGCGGCATCGGCATCACCCCGCTGCTGCCGATGCTGCGCGAGGTCGAGGCCCGCGGCGAGGAGTGGCGTCTGGTCTACGGCGGTCGCACGCGGTCGACCATGGGCTTCCTCGACCAGCTCGCGGCGTACGGCGACCGCGTCCAGGTCTGGCCCGAGGACGAGCTCGGCCTCCTGCCCCTCGAGCAGCTGCTCGCGTCCGCGCCGGAGGGCCTCGGCGTCTACTGCTGCGGTCCCTCGGGCCTGCTCGACGTCGTCGAGCAGCGCTGCGAGAGCGCCGACGTCGCCGTCCACCTCGAGCGCTTCACGGCCAAGGACCTCTCCGGCCTGGTCGACGTGCCGTTCACCGTGGTCTGCTCCCGCAGCGGTGTCGAGCGGGAGGTGCCGGCCGGCACCAGCACCCTCGACGTGCTGGAGGCCGAGGGCATCTCGGTGCCCAACGCCTGCCGCGAGGGCGTCTGCGGGTCGTGCGAGGTCGCCGTGCTGGAGGGCGTCCCCGAGCACCGCGACTCCATCCGCACCGGCGCCGACCTCGACGACACCACCAGCCTCGCCGTCTGCGTGTCTCGCGCACGCACCCCCCGACTCGTTCTCGACATCTGATCCCAGGAGGAACCATGACCACCACTGCTGGCGAGCCGCGCGTCGCGAAGCGCCGCGCCCGCGCCGAGAAGGCCGTCGAGCCCAAGCCCGAGTCCCCGGGCAACGACTGGACCTCCTGGCCGACCTACGACGCCGCGTCCCGCGGCTTCCGCAACTACTGGTACCCGCTGATGTGGGCCGAGCAGGTCACCCAGAAGCCGGTCCCGGTCACGCTGCTGAGCGAGAAGATCGTGCTCGTCCGCGACGGCGACACCATCCACGCGCTGCACGACCGGTGCCCCCACCGCGGCGTCCCGCTCTCGCTGGGCCGGCGTCAGTACGAGGGCACGATCAGCTGCCCGTACCACGGCTGGACCTACAAGCTGGACACCGGGAAGATGTGCGCCGCCCTGACCGACGGCCCGGCGTCCCCGATCAACGACAAGGTCGGCGTGCGGACCTACCCGGTCGAGCAGCGCCTCGGCCTGGTCTGGGTCTACATCGGCGACGGCGACCCGCCGCCGGTGGAGCGCGACATCCCGGCCGAGCTGGTCGAGAACGACTTCGTCCTCGGCGGCCGCTGGGACATCCGCGAGGGCAACTGGCGCTTCGCGGCGGAGAACGGCTTCGACGAGGGCCACGCGAAGTACCTCCACAACACCGCACTGTGGCGGCTCTTCAAGGTGATGCCGGCCTGGAACGAGACCCGGATCGTCGAGAAGGACGGCTGGCTCATCCGGGTCCAGGACAAGGTGCACTGGGAGGCGGAGTTCCCCGGCCTCGGCACCTGGACCAACAAGCGGTGGTGGAAGCGGATGCCGCTGCCCGACGCTCCGGGCAAGGCCGCCGACATCAACCCGGTGATCAAGGGCATGGACATCCCCGGCTTCGTGTCGATCCGGATGCCCGGGCTGCTGCGCGTCGCCTACCCGCACTTCATCCACTACGAGTGGTACGTGCCGGTCGACGAGGACCAGGTCCGCTACGTGCAGATCATGGTGCGCTTCGAGAAGGGGAGGAAGGCGGCCGCGTTCAAGGCGAAGTACCTCGGCGCGATCCGCTGGCTCTTCCACGGACAGTTCACCGCCCAGGACGCCTGGATGGTCGACGTCATGGACGCCCCGCCGGAGAAGCTCTACCGCCCCGACCTCTCGCTGACGGCCTGGCGCCGGCACATCGAGCAGGTCCAGCCGACGGTGCAGCACGACCCGACGGTCCGTGTCATCAAGTG
>JAEZKN010000461.1 GCA_023415395.1 Actinomycetes bacterium | reverse complement strand
ACCGGCGGGTTGAGGCACTCCTCGATCGTGGTCCACATCGAGAACGACGGCGCGAAGATCTCGTTGCCGTCCTCGTCGGTCACGACCAGGTTGGCGCCGTCACGGGTGCCGAGCTCGTCGATCTCGCTGAAGAGGTGGTCGGCGGCGTACCGCGCGAACACGTCGGACAGGCCGGGCTCGACACCGATGCCGACGAGCGCCAGCCGCCCGCTCTCCTCCCACCGGTCGGCGACCGCGAACTGCTCGTCGCCGAGCTTGACGCCCGTCTGCTCGTACGGCGCGGTGGGGTGCGGCTTCGAGAGCGACATCGCCATGTCGAGGTAGTCCGCGCCCGCGGCGAACGCCCCGTCGAAGATCGGCATGTTGAACACCGGGTCGACCGCGTTCATCACGTGCGTGATGCGGTGCTCGCGGCACAGCGCCGTCACGGCGTCGGCCGAGGACGCGTCGATCTGTGCGGCCACGTACCGGCTGTCGGTGGCGGCGGCCTTCTCCGCGCGCTCGAGGGAGTAGTCGGCCACCACGATCGTCTCGAAGAAGTCGCGGCGGGCCGCGATGGCGGTGAACGCGGAGCCGACGCCACCGGCGCCGACGAGCAGGATCCTCATGTCTTCTCTTTCGGTGGTTGAAGTGCGAGGAGCGCCAGCGACGAGCCTCGAAACCACCGTCGCTGGTGGGGTGGTTTCGAGGCTCAGGCGCAGAGCGCCTTCGCACCTCAACCACCGTGGGAGCTACTCCCCGATGTAGGACATCACGTGCTTGATGCGCGTGTAGTCCTCGAAGCCGTAGCCGGAGAGGTCCTTGCCGTAGCCGGAGTGCTTGAAGCCTCCGTGCGGCATCTCGGAGACGAACGGGATGTGGGTGTTGATCCACACCGCGCCGAAGTCGAGCCTGCGCGACATCCGCAGGGCCCGGGCGTGGTCCTTGGTCCAGACGCTCGAGGAGAGGCCGTACTGCACGTCGTTGGCCCAGGTGAGCGCCTGCGCCTCGTCGGCGAACCTCTGCACGGTCATCACCGGGCCGAAGATCTCGGTCTGGATCTGCTCGTCGTCCTGCCGGAGGCCGGAGAGCACGGTCGGCTCGTAGAAGTAGCCGCGGTCGCCGTGGCGGGCGCCGCCGGTCTCGACGGTGGCGTGGTCCGGGAGCCGGTCGACCATGCCCGAGACGTGGGCGAGCTGGTTCTCGTTGTTCAGCGGGCCGTAGTAGGTGCCCTCGGCGGCCGGGTCGCCGGTCGGCATCCCCTTCGCGGCCTCGGCCAGCGCGGCGACGAACTCGTCGTGGATGCCGGCCTGCACGAGCACGCGGGTGGCGGCGGTGCAGTCCTGGCCGGCGTTGAAGAGGCCGGCGCCGGCGATGCCCTCGGCGGCCGCCGCGACGTCGGCGTCGTCGAAGACGACCACGGGGGCCTTGCCGCCGAGCTCGAGGTGGACCCTCTTGAGGTCGTGGGAGGCCGCCTCGGCGACCTGCATGCCGGCCCGGACCGAGCCGGTGATGGCCACCATCTGCGGGGTCTTGTGCGAGACCAGGGCGCGGCCGGTGTCGCGGTCGCCGCAGACGACGTTGAGCACGCCCGGCGGCAGGAACTCCTGGGCGATCTCGGCCAGCAGCGTCGAGCTCGCGGGCGTGGTGTCGCTCGGCTTGAGGACGACGGTGTTGCCGGCCGCGAGCGCGGGCGCGATCTTCCAGATCATCATCAGCAGCGGGTAGTTCCAGGGCGTCACCTGGCCGACCACGCCGATCGGCTCACGGCGGACCCACGAGGTGTGGTCGGCCATGTACTCCCCGGCCGACTTGCCCTCGAGCAGTCGGGCGGCCCCGGCGAAGAACTTGAAGTGGTCCGAGGCGTAGGGCATCTCCTCGTCCATCGTGAGCTGCACCGGCTTGCCGGTGTCCTTGCACTCGACGGCGTTGATCTCCTCGACCCGCTCCTCGATCGCCGCGGCCAGCTTGAGCAGCGCGTTGGAGCGGTCCTGGGGCGTCGCGTAGCCCCAGCCCTCGAACGCGGCGTCGGCCGCCGCGTAGGCCCGGTCGACGTCGGCCTCGCCCGACTTCGGTGCCTGGGCGTACACCTCGCCGGTGGTCGGGTCGATGACGTCGTAGGTCTCCCCCGACGCGCTGTCGACGAGCTCGCCGTTGATGACGTTCTGGAATCTCTGGTCGGCCATGCCGGGGAGCCTAGTGAGCCGACGACGGAATCTGTAGTGGTTGGCCGTCCTGCAACGCGGATTTCGTCGATTCAGGCCTCGTAGACGGGGCTTCCGTCGATCCAGGTGGCGGCCACCCGTGCGCCGGGCTCGGCGAACGGGTCCCGGTCGAACGCGACCAGGTCCGCGACCGCGCCCACCGTCAGCGTCCCGGCGTCGTCGCGGTGGTTCACCCACGCCGAGCCCGAGGTGTACGCCGCCCACGCGGTCTCGCGCGCCAGCGCCTGCTCGGGCAGGAACGCCTCGCGCTCGCTCTCGGGGTCGCACCGGGTCACCGCGACCTCGATCGCCGCGAGCGGGTCCGGCGTGCTCACCGGCCAGTCGCTGCCCGCGACGAGCCGGGCGCCCGCGCGGTGGAGGTCGCCGAAGGGGTACTGCCAGGCGGCGGCCTCGCCCAGGAACGGCAGCGTCAGCTCCACCATCTGGTCGTCGAGGCAGGCCCACAGCATCTGCAGGTTCGCCGCGACGCCGAGCGCGGCGAAGCGCGGGACGTCGTCGGGGTGGACGACCTGCAGGTGGGCGATGTGGTGGCGGCGGGCCGGGTCGGTGCCCGCGAAGGCGTCGAGCGCCTCCCGGGCGCCCCGGTCCCCGATCGCGTGCACGTGGACCTGGAAGCCGGCCGCGTCGAGTGCCTGCACCGCGTCGCGGATCGCCTCCGCGGTGAGGAAGGAGTGCCCGCGGTTGGTCGTCGCGTGCCCGCAGCGGTCGAGGTAGGGCGCCAGCATCGCCGCCGTGCCGTTCTCGGCGACGCCGTCCTGCATGATCTTCACCGTCGTCGCCCGGAAGCGGCCGCCGGTCATCTGCGCCCGCCGCCCCACCAGGTCCGCGACCTGCTCGACGCCGAGCCGGCGCTCCCACCACAGCGCGCCGACCACGTGCGAGAGCAGGTCGCCGTTCGCGGCGGCCGCCTCGTAGGTCGACGCCGGGTCGTCCATGCCGGAGTAGGCGCCGACGATCGCGTCCTGCCACGACGTCACGCCGACCGAGTGCAGGTAGGACTGCCCGGCCAGCAGTGCCGCGTAGTAGTCCTCGCCGGTCGTGGCCGGGACGAAGCGGGAGACCAGCGAGGTGGCTCCCTCGTGCAACGTGCCGGCCGGGCGGCCGTCGGCGTCGCGCTCGATCCGCCCGTCGGGCGGGTCCGGGGTGTGCTCGTCGACGCCGGCGATCTCGAGCGCGCGGCTGTTGACCCACGCACCGTGGTGGTCACGGTTCGGGAGGTACGCCGGCCGGCCCCCGGTCACGGAGTCCAGGTCGGCCGCGGTCGGCGTGCCGCCCGGGAAGGCCGGCATCGCCCAGCCGCCGCCGAGGATCCACTCGGCGTCCGGGTGGGCGTCGGCGTACTCCTCGATCGTGGCGAGGTAGCCCTCGCGGGTGGACTGCTCGGACAGGTCGCAGCGCAGCCGCTCGAGCCCGCCCTGCACGGGGTGCACGTGGGCGTCGGTGAACCCGGGTGAGAGGAACGCGACGTCCACGACCTCGGTGGCCGACGAAGGACGAGCTCCGGTCTCGCGACCACCGGTCACCGCCACGATCCGCCCGGCCTCGACGAGCACCGTGGTGGGGCCGGCGTGTCGGTGGCCGTCGAAGGCCGCGCGGGCGCGGAGCAGCGTGCCCATCAGCGGCCCTCGAGCAGCGGCCCGGCCGGGTCGTGGGAGATGCCGTGCTTCCGGGCGGCCAGGCCGGACAGGGCCTCGAGGCAGACCCGGTTGGCCAGGTAGGCGGTGATCTCGGCGTGGTCGTAGGGCGGCGACACCTCGACCACGTCGATGCCCGCGACCGGGAGCTCCCGACAGATCCGGCGTACGGCGTCGAGGAGCTGGCGCGAGGAGAGCCCGCCGGGCTCCGGCGTGCCGGTGCCGGGTGCGTGCCCGGGGTCGCAGACGTCGATGTCGACGGAGAGGAAGACCGCGTCGCACTCGTCGAGGGCGATCTCGAAGGCCTCGTCGAGGCACTCGTCGAGCCCGCGCCGGCCGATCTCGGTCATCTCGTAGGACCGCATCCGCTGCTCGGCCATCCAGTCGAGCGTCTCGGGGCCGGGCCAGTAGCCGCGCAGCCCCATCTGCAGGAAGCGGTCGCCGCGCAGGGCGCCGGACTCGATCAGGCGACGCATCGGCTGGCCGTGGCCGTAGAGCGAGCCGAACTCGATGTGGCCGGTGTCCGCGTGGGCGTCGAAGTGGATCATCGAGACCCGGCCGAACCCGTGGTGGCGCGCGACCCCGGTGGCGTCGGGCAGGGCGATGGAGTGGTCGCCCCCGAGGACCAGCGGGACCGCACCGGCGGCGGCCACCGTGTGGACGGCCTCCTCCAGCGCACCGAGCGCCTTCTCGATGTCGCCCGGGGGCATCTCGACGTCGCCGGCGTCGACGACGCGGAGGTCGCGGAGGGCGTCGACGCGCAGCGCGAGGTGCGGGCGCGAGCCGTCCTGCGGGAGGTAGTCGGTCTGCCGGATGGCCATCGGGCCGAAGCGGGTGCCCGGCCGGTGCGAGGTGCCCCCGTCGAACGGCGCACCGACGACGACCACGTCGGCCGCGGCCAGCCCGTCCGCGTCGTCGAGGTCGACGGCGTCCACGCCGAGGAAGGTGATGTCCGGCCCGAACTGGGCGCCGTACCGCGTCATGGCCCCATCCTGGCACGGCGGATTCTTCGGATTCCGCCGAAATCACAGCCGAAGACGACGGATTCACTTGCCTTCGTCCCGGCCGACCGCCCACCATGGGGGCATGCAGCAGCCCGACTACGACCACCTCCAGCGTGCCGCCAAGGACCACCTCTGGATGCACTTCACCCGACACTCGTCCTACGACGAGGCGGACGTCCCGATCATCACCCGAGGTGAGGGCGCCTACATCTACGACGCCAAGGGCAAGCGCTACCTCGACGGCCTCGCCGGGCTCTTCGTGTCCCAGCTGGGCCACGGGCGCACCGAGCTGGCCGAGGCCGCTGCCGCCCAGGCCCAGGAGCTGGCCTTCCACCCGCTGTGGTCCTACGCGCACCCGAACGCGGTCCTGCTCGCCGAGCGGCTGGCGTCGTACGCCCCGGGCTCGCTGAACCGCGTCTTCTTCTCCAGCGGCGGCGGCGAGTCCGTCGAGACCGCGTGGAAGCTGGCGAAGAACTACTTCAAGCTCACCGGCAAGCCGATGAAGCACAAGGTGATCTCACGCTCGATCGCCTACCACGGCACCACCCAGGGCGCGCTGTCGATCACCGGCCTCCCGCCGCTGAAGCAGCAGTTCGAGCCGCTCGTGCCCTCGACCTTCCGGGTGCCGAACACCAACATCTACCGCGCTCCCCTGCACGGCGACGACCCCGAGGCGTTCGGGCGCTGGGCCGCCGACCAGGTCGCGGTCGCGATCGAGAACGAGGGCCCCGACACCGTCGCGGCCGTCTTCCTCGAGCCGGTGCAGAACGCCGGCGGCTGCTTCCCGCCCCCGCCGGGCTACTTCCAGCGGGTCCGTGAGATCTGCGACGAGTACGACGTGCTGTTCGTCTCCGACGAGGTCATCTGCGCCTTCGGCCGCCTGGGCCACATGTTCGGCGCCGAGCGCTACGGCTACGAGCCGGACATCATCACCTGCGCCAAGGGCATCACGTCGGGCTACGCCCCGCTCGGCGCGATGATCGCCAGCGACCGGCTCATGGAGCCGTTCCTCGCCGACGGCGCGATGTTCGCCCACGGCTACACCTTCGGCGGCCACCCGGTCTCGACCGCGGTCGCGATGAGGAACCTCGACCTGTTCGAGGAGGAGAAGGTCCTCGAGCACGTCCGCGACAACGAGGGCGCCTTCCGGTCCACGCTGGAGAAGCTGCTCGACCTGCCGATCGTCGGCGACGTCCGCGGCGACGGGTACTTCTACGGCATCGAGCTGGTCAAGGACAAGGCCACGCGGGAGTCCTTCGACGAGGAGGAGTGCGAGCGCATCCTCTTCGGCTACGTCTCCAAGCAGCTCTTCGCCGAAGGCCTCTACTGCCGCGCCGACGACCGCGGCGACCCGGTCATCCAGCTCTCTCCCCCGCTGATCTGCGACCAGCAGCACTTCGACGAGATGGAGCAGATCCTGCGCACCGTCCTGGAGAAGGCCGGCCAGATGCTCTGACCCCCGCCCTCACCGCCGAGTCGGCGTCAGGCGCGGGCGAGCTTGGCGTTGCGGCGGCGGGAGACGACCTCGCCACCGACCACGATGACCAGGGAGAGCACGAGCATCACGGTCCCGACCACGTTGACCTGCATCGGGACGCCGCGCTGGGAGACGCCCCAGACGTACATCGGGAACGTGGTGGTGTTGCCGGCGTTGAGGTTGGTGATGATGAAGTCGTCGAAGGACAGCGAGAAGCTCAGCAGCGCCGCACCGAGGATGCCCGGGAACACCAGCGGGAAGGTCACCCGCCAGAAGGTCTGGCCGGGGGTCGCGTAGAGGTCCATCGCCGCCTGCTCGAGGTTGTCGTCGAGACCGGCGAGCCGGGCCCTGACCGTGACGACCACGAAGGACAGGCAGAACATGATGTGGGCGATGAGGATCGTCCAGAAGCCGAGCTGTCCGGCGAAGCCCGATGCCACGAAGAGCGCGAGCAGCGAGGAGCCGAGCACGATCTCGGGCGCCGCCATCGGCAGGAAGATCAGCAGGTTCGACGCCGACCGGCCGCGGAAGTCGTGACGGACCAGGGCGAACGCCGCCATGGTGCCCAGGATCGTGGAGCCGATCGTCGAGAGGAAGCCGATGCGGATCGAGCGGCCGAGGGCCTCGCACATGGCGGGGTCCTCGCACGGGTTGAGCCAGTTGTGCAGCGTGAACCCGTCGAAGCTGTAGATCAGCCGGCTGTCCGGGGCGTTGAAGCTCATCAGGACCACGACGGCGATCGGGACGAAGGTGTAGGCCAGCACGAGCAGGCCGAGCAGGAGGACGAGGTGCTCGCGGATCCAGCGCATCACAGGAGCTCCTCCGTCCCGGCCCGACGGACGTAGACCAAGACCATCACCACGATGCCGACCATGAGCAGCATCGAGAGCGCGGCCGCCGCCGGGTAGTCGTTGGCGTCGGTGAACAGGCTCTGGATGACGCCACCGACCATGCGCTGGTTCGGGCCGCCGAGCAGCTCGGCGTTGATGTAGTCGCCGGCCGCGGGGATGAAGGTCAGCAGCGTCCCGGAGATCACGCCCGGGAGCGAGAGCGGCCAGGTGACCTTGAAGAAGCCGACCACCGGGTTGGCGTAGAGGTCGCTGCTCGCCTCGATCAGCCGGTGGTCGATCTTGTCGATGCTGGCGTAGAGCGGCAGCACCATGAACGGCAGGAAGTTGTAGGTCAGGCCAGCGATCACCGCGACCGGGGTCACCAGGAGCCGGTCGCCGTCGATCACGTTGAGCAGCTGCAGCAGGTCCAGGACCCGCAGCGCGTCCAGCGTGCCGACCACCCAGCCGTCGTCGGCCAGGATCAGCTTCCACGACAGCGTCCGCACCAGGAAGCTGGTGAAGAACGGCGCGATGACGAGCACCAGCATGAGGTTCTTCCACCGGCCCGCCTTGAAGGCGATCGCGTAGGCGAGCACGTAGCCCAGCACCAGGCAGAAGAACGTCGCGACGCCGCCGTAGACCAGCGACCGCAGCATCGGTCGCCAGTACTCCTGCACCGCGTCGACGTAGTTCTGCCAGTGGTAGGTCATCTCGTAGCCCCGGAAGTCCGACCCGGTCGGGTCGTAGAGGCTGGTCGCGAGCAGCGAGTAGAACGGGACGACGAAGAAGAGGCCGAGCCACAGGGCGGCGGGCAGCAGCAGCAGGTAGCCGACGTACCCCCGCCGGCGTCCCGTGTCGGACGAGGCCGGCGCGGCCGTGACCGGAGCGGTCCCGGCGGTACTGGCCATCAGGCGTCTTCCTTCTGCGCCCCGGCCGAGGCGTCCTGCGCGTGGTCGAGGAGGAAGGCGTACTCGGGGCGCCAGGACAGCTCGACGGCCTCGCCGTGGCGGAAGAGCCGCGAGCGACCGGTGTTCTGCGCGAAGACCTGGAGCTCCTGGCCCCACGGCATCCGCACGAGGTACTGCGTGCTGACGCCGACGAAGCTGACGTCGCTGATCACCCCACCGGGGATCGTGTTGCCCGGCGCGTCGAGCGCCTCCCCCGGCTCGCCGATGAGCACCTTCTCCGGTCGGATGCCGATCCAGCCCATCTCGCCGTCGGTGTGGGTGCGCCCGGTCGGGACCGACACCGAGATGCCGTGCATGTCGACGGTGACGACGTCGGCGGCACGGCCGGTCACCCGCCCCTCGATGAGGTTCGACTGCCCGAGGAAGTTGGCGACGAACGTGCTCTGCGGGTTCTCGTACAGGTCCGCCGGGGCGCCCATCTGCTCGATGACGCCGGCGTTCATCACCGCGACCGTGTCGGCCATCGTCATGGCCTCCTCCTGGTCGTGGGTGACGTGGATGAAGGTGAGGCCGACGTCGACCTGGATCCGCTTGATCTCGATCTGCATGGCGCGCCGCAGCTTGAGGTCGAGCGCGCCGAGCGGCTCGTCGAGCAGCAGCACCTCGGGCTTGTTGATGAGCGCGCGGGCGAGCGCGACCCGCTGCTGCTGGCCGCCGGAGAGCTGCGCCGGCCGCTTGCGCGCCTGCGGGGTGAGCTCGACGAGCTCGAGCATCTCCTTGACCTGCCGGTCGACGTCCTTGGACTTGCGCCGCTTGAGGCCGAACGCGACGTTCTCGTGGATGTCGAGGTGCGGGAAGAGCGCGTAGCTCTGGAAGACCGTGTTGACCGGGCGCCGGTACGGCTTGGCGTAGGTGATGTCCTGCCCGGCCAGCGTGATGCTGCCCGAGGTGGGCGTCTCGAGGCCGGCCACCATCCGCAGGGTCGTGGTCTTGCCGCAGCCCGAGGGGCCGAGCAGCGCGAAGAACGACCCCTTGGGCACGTCGAGGTCGAGGTCGCGCACGGCGTGGAAGGAGCCGAACGACTTGGTCAGGTCGCGCATCCGCAGACCGTCGTACGAACCGTCGGCGGCCGACGCTCCCTGGGTGCTGTCGGGACGCTCAGCCACCTGTGACATCGGACCAGTCTCCTTCGTAACGAACCTGCTGCTGGTCGTCCAGCGGCATGAAGTCGAACGTGTTCGCGAGGGTCTCCTCGTCGGGGAAGATCAGCTGGTTCTCGACCAACGAGGCGTCGATCTTCTCCATCTCCTCCCGGGCTCCCACGACCGGGCAGATGTAGTTGACCCAGGCGGCGAGCTTCGCGGCGACGACCGGGTCGTAGTAGTAGTCGATCCACTTCTCGGCGTTCGCCCGGTGGGTCGCGAGGTTGGGGATGATCATGTTGTCGCTCCAGAGCGACAGGCCCTCCTCGGGCGCCACGAACTTGATGTCGGGGTTGTCGAACTGCGCCTGGATGACGTCACCCGACCACGCCTCGCAGGCGACGATGTTGCCGGCCGCGAGGTCCTGGATGTACTCGTTCCCGGTGAACTGGCGGACCTGGCCGTCGCTGACGGCCTGCTGCAGCCGGTCGATGGCGTTGGCCCAGTCGTCGTCGGTGAAGTCCTCCGGCTCCGCCCCGACCAGCTTGAGCATGAAGCCCATCGTGTCGCGCATCTCCGAGAGCAGCGTGATCCGTCCCTTGAGGTCGGAGCGGGTGAGCAGCTCCTCGAAGCTCTTCACCTCGCCGATCTTGGCGGCGTTGTAGGCGATGCCGGTCAGGCCGCTCTGCCACGGCGCGTGGTACTCCAGGTCGGGGTCCCACTGCTTGCCGCGCAGCGGCTTGATGAGGTTCTCGTGCAGGTTGGGGACCTTGGCCTTGTCGATCGGCTGGATCCAGCCGAGCCCGATCATCCGCGCCGCCATCCAGTCGGTCAGCATCATCATGTCGCGGTTGATCGGCTCGCACGCGCCGAGCTGGTTGCGGACCTTGGCGTAGAACTCGGAGTTGTCGTTGACGTCGTCGGTGTAGTCGACGGTGATGCCGGTCTGGTTCTGGAAGGTCTGGAACGTGCCGTTGGGGTTCTTGCGCGGGTCGATGTAGGCCGGCCAGTTGGAGATGATCAGCTCCTTCTGGTCCGCCGACAGGTCCGGCGTCGTGCACTTCGCCGGGTCCTGCTCGGCCCCGTCGACCTCGAAGAACGGCAGCTGGAGCGCGGCCAGGCTGACCCCCGCGAACGCGACGGCGCCGCCACCCCGCAGCAGGGTCCGGCGGGAGATCCCCGAGCGGTGGACGGACGGGTCCGGCGGCATGCGGCTCCTCAGCAGTCGGGGCGACAACGACCATCGGATCGTGCCACGGGAGGGGGCGGTCGACAAGCGAAACCGTCGAGTTGAAACATTCCCGCAACGAAATCGCTTGTCGGCGCACAACCGGGTCTCTTTGACCCTGGGACCGAGGTGCGCAACCATGCGGTCCCATGACCAGGAAGCCCGGCCGGGCGGCATTCCACCTCGACGACGTGTCCAAGGCGATCATCGAGCAGCTCCAGCAGGACGGACGACGATCCTACGCCGCCATCGGCAAGGTCGTGGGGCTGTCCGAGGCCGCGGTGCGCCAGCGGGTGCAGCGGCTCATCGAGAGCGGCGTGATGCAGGTCGTCGCCGTGACCGATCCCCTGGAGATGGGCTTCGCCCGCCAGGCGATGGTCGGTGTCCGGGTCACCGGTCCGCTCGAGCCCGTGGCCGACCGGCTCGCCGAGCTCGACGCGGTCGACTACGTCGTGGTGACGGCCGGGTCCTACGACCTGCTGGCCGAGGTCGTGTGCGAGAGCGACGAGCACCTCCTCGAGCTGATCTCCGGCGAGATCCGCACCATCGAGGGCGTGGTCGCGACCGAGACCTTCATGTACCTCAGCCTGCGCAAGCAGACCTACTCCTGGGGTGTGCGCTGAGCCCGGCGAGCCTCCCCGGTCAGGACCCGCACTGGGAGCGGCTCTCCCTCTGGCACGACACCGTCGACACCTCGTGGGAGCCGCGCCCGGCGCTGCCCGGTGACACCGACGCCGACGTCGCGATCGTCGGGGCGGGCTACACCGGCCTGTGGACGGCGTACTACCTGGCCGAGGCCGACCCGTCCCTGCGGATCGTCGTGCTCGAGGCCGAGACCGCGGGGTACGGCGCCTCCGGCCGCAACGGCGGCTGGTGCTCGGCGCTCTTCCCGGCGTCGCTCCCGACGCTGGCCGCGATGGGGGGCCGCGACGCGGCCCTGGCCCAGCACCGGGCGATGCGGGAGACGGTCGACGAGGTGGTCCGGGCGGCGGCCGCGGAGGGCATCGACGCCGACATCGCCAAGGGCGGCACGATCTCGCTGGCCCGCAGCCGCGCGCAGCTGCGC
>JAEZKN010000087.1 GCA_023415395.1 Actinomycetes bacterium | reverse complement strand
GCTCGAGCGTGGGTGCGTCGACCGCGCGCACATGCAGCGTCGGCACCCGCGCGCCCGTCGGCTTGGGCAGGGCGCTCGCGCCGCGGAAGGCGACGTAGGGGCCGTCATGGGCGGCCCGGGTGCTGGTCCACAGGGCGCGCATGGCGGCCAGCCGGTCCAGCGCCCGGTCGAGGTGGTCGCCGTCGGCGTGGACGGGGTCCACCAGGTCGGCCGGCGGAGCGCCCAGGTCGAGACCGACCTCGAGCCGGCCGCCGCTGAACCAGTCCAGGCTGGCGATCTGCTTGGCCCGGACGGCGGCGGGCTGCACGGCGGACAGCTCGCCGGAGTAGCCCAGGCGCAGCATCGCCGTCGCGCGGGCGACGACCTGCAGGCCGAGGGTGGGGTCCAGCGAGCGGGAGGTCGCGACCTCCCGCTCGCCGAAGGCCCACCACGACACCAGGCCGGCGGCCTCGGCCGTCCGTGCCGCCTCCGCGACCCGGTCGGCGAGGCGCTCCCCGCGCTGAGGGCGGAGGTTGCTGGCGAGTCCGAGCTCCATCGAGCGTCCTTCCGGGTGTCGGTGTGACGGTTCAGCGGTCGGAGCCGGTCAGCTCTTCCACTCGGCGAGCTCGCCGGCCTCGGTCCACTCCAGGTAGCTGCCCGGCGCCTCGAGGGTGGCCTGCCCGCCCTCGTAGGTCAGCGGGCCGTAGACCGAGTCCTGCTCGGTGATGCCCTCGAGTGCCTCGGCGACCTTCTTCGGGTCGTTCGAGCCGGCCTCCTTGATGGCCATCGCCATCAGCCACATGGCGGTGTAGCCCTGAGCGCCGTACATGTCGGGCTCGGCGTCGTACTCGGCCTCGTAGGCCTCGGTGAACTTCTTCGCCATCTCGTTGTCGGTGAAGCCGGCCTGGAACGGCACCGCGAACAGCGCGCCCGCCAGACCACCACCGGAGCTCTTGAAGAGCTCCTTGGAGTCGACGCCGTAGCTGGTCAGGATGCGCTTGTCGTAGCCGCGCTCACGCAGGGCACGCGCCATCAGCGCCGCCGGGGTGCCGAGCATGCTCTCGACGACGGCATCAGGGTCGAGCGACGCGATCTCGGTCGCTGCCTGGGTGTAGTTGGTGTCGGTCGAGGCCGTGTCGATGGTCTTGACCACCTCGACGCCGTTGCGCTCGAGCGCGGCGCGCCACACCTCGGCGTCGCCGACCATGCCGTCGTTGTCGGCGGTCACGACCATGACGACGCTCTCGATGCCCTCGGCCGGGACGACGGCGTCGACGAACTGGTCGTACATGCCGCCCGACTCCGACGGCAGGATCACGGGACGGTAGACGTAGGGCGGGTTCGCCAGGTCGGCGAGGATCGCCGACGTCACGATCGCGGGGACCTCGGTCTGGTCGATGACGGGGGCCAGGGCGCCCGCCTCGGACGAGAGGCCGCAGCACAGGACGCCGGCGGCGCCGTCGGCGGCGTACTGCTTGTAGAGGGCGATGGCCTGCGCCGGGTCGCCCTTGATGTCGTCGATCTCGAGCTCGATCGTGGCGCCCTCGCCGAGGTAGCCCGAGTCGTTGATCTCCTTCACCGCGAGCTCGGCGCCCTGGGTGATCGGAACGCCGGCGAAGGCAGCGGGGCCCGACGTCAACGCCGGGAAGCCGACGAGGTACGAGTCGTCCCCGTCCTCGCCATCGGCAGAACTACATCCCGAGAGAGCGACGAGCGCCGCCGCCGTGGCAGCGACGAACGCCTTGGCACGGCGAGAGGTGGTGGTTCGAGACACGGCTGGACCTTCCTCGATTCAAGCAAGCGCTTGGTGGATGTAAAGCAAGCACTTGATCTTCACATAGTGGCGAGCGTCACGCAAGACCCTCGGCGGGCTCGGATCCCGACGGCGCCACGCCACTGCGCACGCTCACGCGGCCCCGGTCGAGCACGGGCTCGCCGGTCCCGGCGAGGACCCGGAACGACGCCCCCGGGCCGGCCTCGTCGGCCCACACCTGGAGCCGCAGCTCGTCGCCGGGCAGGACCGGCCGCGTGAAGCGTCCGGACATCGTGTGGAAGCGACTCGCGTCGCCGTCGGCCAGGAGCCCGACGAGCAGTCGGGCCGCGTAGCCGTAGGTGCACATGCCGTGGAGGATCGGCCGGGGGAAGCCGCCCCGAGCCGCGAAGGCCGGGTCGGCGTGGAGCGGGTTGCGGTCCCCGGTGAGGCGGTAGAGCAGGGCCTGCTCGGGACGGGTCGTGAACGCGACCGCGTGGTCGGGCGCCCGGTCGGGCAGCGACCACTCCCGGCCACTGCCCCGGTCACCGCCGAACCCGCCGGCGCCGCCGAGGAACGCCCCGGTCCGCGCTCGCGAGAGTCGCCGCCCGGTCTCCGCATCGGTGAGGACCGTCTCGGTCCACACGATCGCGTCACGACCCTTGTCCCACAGGTCGGTGACCGTGGTGGTGACCCTGGCTCGACCGGCGGGCGGGATCGGGCCGTCGACCTCGAGCTCCTGCTCGGCGTGCACGGCGCGCGTCGGGTCGAAGTCGCCGACGTCGGGCATGCCGGGCCCGAAGCCCAGCACCACCGCGAAGGTCGGGACGACCTGCTGCGCGACGCCGGCGGTGTTCTCCGTCGTGTAGGAGAGCTCGGCGAGCGGGTCCTGCTGCCCGGCGCCGACGGCGAGGGCGTAGAGAAGCGACTCGGTGTCACTCCACTCGGCGGTCCACTCCGGGAGGGTGCGGCCGAGCGCAGCGGGATCGAGGGGCACGGGGGTCTCCTTCGTGGTGGGAGGGGTTCAGACGGCGAGCCGGGTGCGGGGGCCGGCCTTGGCGAGGCGGGACGCGAGCTCGTGGCCGACCAGCCGCTCGGCGAGCGCGGCGACCTCGAGCAGCGCGTCGAGGTCCACCCCGGTCTCGACGCCGTGCTCGTGGAGGAGGTAGACGGCCTCCTCGGTCGCGATGTTGCCGCTCGCACCCGGCGCGTAGGGGCACCCCCCGAGCCCGCCGACGCTGGCGTCGAAGCGGTCGACGCCGAGCTCCAGCCCCGCGACCAGGTTCGCCATGCCGGTGCCGCGGGTGTCGTGGAGATGCAGGGCGAGCTGGGTGTCGGCGGCCCGCTCGCGGAAGGCACCGACCAACCGGCGTACCCGCGGCGGCGAGCCGAGGCCGGTGGTGTCGCCGAAGCAGATGCTGTCCGCTCCGTCGCGCACCGCACGGACGGCGTGGGCGACCACGCGCGCCTCGTCGACCTCCCCCTCGTACGGGCAGCCGAAGGCGGTCGCCACGATCACCTGGCAGGTCGCGCCGCGCGCGTGGGCGAGGTCGATCACCTCCGCGATGGCGTCGAGCGACTCCTCCGGGGAGCAGTTCAGGTTGCGCCGGTTGTGGGTGTCGGAGGCCGACACCACCGCCTCGAGGTCGGTGAAGCCCGCGTCGAGAGCACGGCGGGCCCCGACCAGGTTGGGCACCAGCGCGGAGTAGCGCACGTCCGGCTGCCGGTCGACCGCCGCCCAGACCTCGGCTGCGTCCGCCATCTGGGGGATCGCGCGTGGATGGACCCACGAGACCGCCTCGATCTCGGCCAGGCCGGTGCGGCCGAGGGCGTCGACGAGCTCGACCTTGCCGGACGTCGGCACGGGCGGCTCGTTCTGCAGACCGTCTCGGGGGCCGACCTCGCGGAGCACGACCCGCTGGGGCACGTCGGACATCAGAACCCCAGCCCGTGCGCCACCAGCGCGCGGTGGTGCGCGGGAGTGCCGTAGAGCGCGCGCGTCGTGGTCACCCTCCGGAAGTGGTGGGACACCTCGTGCTCCCAGGTGAAGCCGATCCCGCCGTGCACCTGCACCCCCTCGCGTGCGACGAACATCGCCGCGTCACAGGCCCGGGCCTTGGCCGCCGAGGCGGCGACCTGCCAGCCCGGTGCGGCCGACGCCGCCTCATCGACGGCGTGGCGCACCATGCTGCGCGCGGTCTCGAGCTCGGCGAACATGTCGACCAGCTTGTGCTTGATGCTCTGGAACGACGCGACCGGCCGGCCGAACTGCTGCCGCTCGAGCGAGTAGTCACGTGCGAGCTCGAGGACGCGGCCCGCCGAGCCGAGCGCGTCGGCAGCGACCAGCAGCGCCCCCAGGCGCCAGGCGTCGGCGATCGCGGCAGGCACCGGGTCGCCCGCGGCGACGACGACGGCCCGTGCGTCCTCGAGGACGACCGAGGCCAGCCCGCGCCCGGGGTCGACGGCGTCGGTCACCCGCGCCTCGGCGTCGGCACCGTCGACGAGCACCAGCGCCGGGGCCCCGGAGTCGTCGACCGCGGCCACCAGGAAGGAGTCGGCGTGGGTGCCGCTGTCGACGACGAGGCGGCTCCCCGTCACCCCCTCACCACGCAGTCGCGCGGTGGTGGCGGTCGAGACCCCGGCGGAGTCCTCGTGCAGCGCGGGCACGACGATCGCGCCGGTGGCGACGGCGGCCTGCAGGCCGGACGCGTCGTGAGGATCGAGAGCACGGAGGAGGTGCACCGCCACCCCCGCGGTGGCCACCAGGGGGCCGGACCAGCCGCACCACGCGGTCTCGTGGACGGCAGCCGCCAGCTCGACCACCGTGGCCCCCTGGCCCCCGCGATCCTCGGGAACGAGCAGGCCGGCGACGCCCACCTCCTCGACGAGCGCGCCCCAGAGCGCCGGCCGCGCCGCGCCGCCCTCGCGGCTGACCTCCACCGGGCTGCGCTGCGCCAGGAAGCGGGACAGCACCGGGGTCAGCTCGGGACTCAGCTCAAAGCCGGACATCCGGCCCTCCTATCAAGCAAGCGCTTGCTATACGAATGACGCACGACCGTGCCACGACCCACGGCTCCTCCTCAGCCCTGCGGGCCCCGGATGCCGTCGAGCAGGATCGCGGTCTGGACGGCGATGACGGTCTCGATGCCGACCTTGCCGCGAGGGTCGAACCAGCGGATGACCGCCTGGATGGCACCCATGATCGTGCGGTAGACCATGCGGGCGTCGAAGTCCGAGCGCAGGGCCCCCTCGTCGATGCCTCGCTGGATCGTCTCCAGCCAGACCTTCTCGATGGCCTGCTGCCGCTTGGCGATGCCGGCCATCGGCCGCACGTAGTGCCAGTCGTTCTGCAGGATCGTCACCTGCTCACGGTTGTCGACCAGCCCCAGCAGGGCGTTGCGGATGAGCAGCTCCAGCGCGAGGGCCGGGGTCTCCGCCTCCTCCACGGCGAGGTGGTAGCCGCGGAGCATCTCGTCGAGGTAGGCGACGAGCACCTCCTCGACCATGGCCTCCTTGGAGTCGAAGTAGTAGTAGAGGCTGCCGGAGAGGATCTGCGCCTCGTCCGCGATGTCGCGGACGGTTGCGCTCGAGAAGCCCTTCTCGGCGAAGACCTTCGCCGCCGACCGGACGATCAGCTCCTTCCGGGCCAGGCCGGTCGGCGATCCGGTGGAGCGTCGACGAGTGGTGGTCACGGCTCATTTCCCCCTGGTCTGGTCATCCGCGTCGCGGCTGCACGCACTGCAGTATCCACATTCGTGGGACTCAGCGCTGCGAACTCGGCTCGGGGCGGCGCCCGGAGACGATCGTCACGGCGCTGACCAGGTCACCCGGGCTGCCGCCCTGGTTCTGGACCAGACCGAACTCGGGATCGGCCACCTGGCGCTCCCCCGCCTCCCCTCGGAACTGGAGCCACATCTCGTAGAGCATCCGCAGCCCGCTGGCCCCGATCGGGTGGCCGAAGCTCTTGAGACCACCGTCGACGTTGACCGGGAGGGCCCCGTCGCGGTCGTAGCGCCCGTCCAGCACGTCACGCCAGGCCTGGCCTCGCTCGGAGAACCCGAGCTCCTCCATCAGCACCATCTCCGTGGGCGTGAAGCAGTCGTGGACCTCGGCCAGCGAGATCTGACGGGCCGGGTCGGTGATGCCGGCCTGCTCGTACGCCGCGGCGCTCGACACCCGGGCCTCGCTGAGCTCGGAGTAGTCGTAGTCGCTGTCGTTGCGGCCCGTGCCCGAGCCGGCGTCGAGCGCGAGGGCGTGGACGTAGAGCGGGCGGTCGGAGTACAGGTGCGCGTCCTCCGCCCGGACGATCACGGCCGCCGCTGCGCCGTCGGCGACGCCCGAGCAGTCGAACACGCTGAGCCGACCGGCCAGGGTGGGCGCCTTGGCGATGGCCTCCTTGGCCATCTCCTTGCGGAACTGCGCGCGCGGGTTGAGGGCGCCGTTGCTGTGGTTCTTCCAGGCGATGTGCGTCATCGCCTCCTTCACCTCGTCCTCGGAGATGCCGTAGCGGCGGGCGTAGGACGGCACGATCATCGAGTACATGGCGGGCGCACTGAGGACCGGCGCGGTGCCGTCGTTCGGCACGCTCGGCATCTCGAGGCCGGAGTAGCCGGCGTCCTTGAGCTTCTCGCCGCCGACGGCCATGACGACGTCGTAGGCGCCCGACGACACGGCATAGCAGGCGTTGCGGAACACCTCCGACCCGGTCGCACACATGTTCTCGACCCGGGTGACGGGCTTGTGGCTGATGTTGAGCGGCCGCGTCAGGGTGAGCCCCGAGACGCCCGAGATCATCGAGCCGAGCCAGAACGCGTCGACGTCGTCGAGGGTGAGACCGGTGGTCGACGCGATCGCCCCGTGCGTGGCCTCGACGAGCAGGTCGTCGACCGAGCGGTCCCAGTGCTCGCCGAAGCGGGTGCAGTCCATCCCGACGATGGCGACGGGGTTGGCCAGCTTGTGCGTGCCCATCAGAGGTCCCCTCCGGACTGATCGGGGTCCGCCACGGGGCGGACCTTCCAGACGTAGTTGCGTACGCCGTTGCCGGCCACGCTGGCGACACGGAAGGTCGGCTCCACCCGGTCCCCGATCGCCACCTCCCGCCCGACGGCATCGGCCATCTCGAACTCGAACCGACCACCGCCGTCGAAGTCGACGGCGACCACCTTGGCGGGCAGCTGCACGGACTCGGAGAGCCAGTCGGCGGTGAAGGTCGCGACCCGGGCCGGGACCTCGACCATCGAGACCGGCGTGGAGCGGTCGCGGGCAGAGCAACGCAGGCAGACCTCGCGCGGCGGCAGGTTGCGGTAGCCGCAGTCCTGGCACTCGCCCGCGACGAAGGCGAACTTCCACTGGGCGGTGCGCCGCGAGGCCGGCGGGACCGGCGGCTTCACGTCGGGCCGACGAGCGGGCTCGCGGGGCAGCTGGCCGCGCCAGGTGAGGAAGTCGGCGTACGACACCGGCAGGGTCGGCTCGGGCACTGCAGCCGTCGGAGCGTGCCGATCGGTCACGCGGAAGACGAAGGCGTCGGCCCCGTCGGCCGCGGACACCGCGAGGACGAGCTGTCCCGGCGTCGCGGCGTCCAGCGCGGCGACGAGCTGGAGCCCGAGGTCGGCCGCCCCGGCGTACCCGTCGGCGACACCCGCGGCGAGCTGCTCGCGGCTGAAGGCCGCACGCGCGGCACCCCGGGCCTTGGCGTGCGGGACGCTGAGGACGACGTGGTCGACCTGCTCGCGCTTGAGGTCGCAGCGGCCCAGGACGTCATCGACGACGCGGTGCATGAGCGGGAGGTACTCCTCGACACCGAAGCGCTCCTCCCAGGTGCGGGTGCGCACCTCGCCCGGCTCGCGCCAGCGCTCGAGGAACTCCTGCGTGAGCGACGCGCTGCCGACGAGCTCGGCCACCGGCTCGGGGCCGAGGACGAACGCGGCGGCCGCGTCGATCCCCTCGCTCTCGTCGACCGAGCCCGGCAGACCGAAGCGCAGGTCGGAGGCGACGACGACCGAAGGGCCGCCGGCGAGCCCGGCCCGCAGGGCAGCGGCACCGCCACGCAGGGCACCACCGACGTCGTACGCCGCGGTCTCGGCCGGCAGCCCCGCGGCGACGCTGACCGTCGCCGCGTTCGACTTCTCGAGGTAGGCCGGCCGTGTTGTCGCGAACCAGAGCGTGTCGGCCGGACGGGAGCCGCCCGAGGCCCGCAGGGCGCGGCGGGTGGCGGCCACGGCCAGGGTGGTGGTGTCCTCGTCGTAGGCCGCGACCGGCCGGGTGCCGCGGCCACGACCTGCGCCGAGCGTGCTCGCGATCGCCGCGCGGTCCAGGCGCGAGGAGGGCACGTAGGCGGCGTAGCTCTCGATCCCGACCACGGGCGTCACTCCTTCTCGTCGGCCGGCGAGAGGGCGTCCCGTCAGGCCGTTTCAATCAAGCACTTGCTTTGCTACCTTAGGCCAGCCGTCACACCCCCCGCAACCAGGAGACGCCCGTGGACCACCCGTCCGAGCACGACTTCCGCGCGGAGGTCGAGCGCGTGCTGTCCGCCTTCGCCCAGCGCCGCCCGGCCGGGAGGGAGGGCTGGGGCGAGGGCGAGGACCGGGTGTCGGTCGTCGCCGAGCGTTCCGAGGGCGAGGCCGAGGAGCTCGCCGAGCTCAAGCGCTACCGCCGGCACCTCGTCGACCACGGCCTGGGCTGGGTCGACGGCCCGCGCGCGCATGGCGGCCGCGACCTCCCGGGCAGCTACGCCGAGCTGCTGCGCGAGATCGAGAGCGGCTTCGTCCTGCCCGACGACTCCTACCTGCGCTTCAGTGTCTCGACGCTGTCTCCGACCCTGCTCGCGCACGGGACCGCGGAGCAGCAGGCCCTGCTGCCGCGGCTGCGCGCGGCCGAGCTGATCGCGTGCCAGCTCTACTCGGAGCCGGGCGCGGGCTCGGACCTCGCCGGCCTCACCACCCGCGCCGTCCGCGACGGCGACGACTGGCTGATCACCGGCCAGAAGGTCTGGAGCTCGGGTGCGCACTACAGCGACCTCGGCCTCTGCATCGCGCGCACCGACCCCGAGAAGCCCAAGCACGCAGGCCTCACGACCTTCCTCGTCGACCTCTCCTCACCCGGGGTGGAGGTGCGGCCGATCCGCCAGCTGACCGGCGGCGCGTCGTTCGACGAGGTCTTCCTCACCGACGTGCGCGTGCCCGACTCCGCCCGCGTGGGCGAGGTCGACGGCGGCTGGTCGGTCGTGGTCACCTCGCTGCTCAACGAGCGGTCGGCCATCGGCCGCGAGGTCGGTGTCGACGAGGCACTCGTCGACCGGCTCGTCGACCTGGCGCGGCACACGGTCGAGCCGCTGGACGCACGCACCCGCGACGACCTGGCCGACGTGGTCGTCCGCGCCTGGGCCGCCCGGCTGACCACCGCCCGCTACCTCGAGGGGTCGGACACGCCGGGCCCCGAGCTCGCCCTCACCAAGCTGCTCACCACCGACCTGCTCGCCCAGATGAGTGACGTCGCCGCCGACGTCCTCGGCGCTGCGCACGTCGCCGACTCGGGCGACTGGGGCACCTACGCCTGGTCCGAGCTGACCCTCGGCCTCCCCGGACTGCGCGTCGGCGGCGGCACCGACGAGATCCTCAAGAACGCCGTGGGGGAACGGGTCCTCCACCTACCGAAGGACGCACGATGAAGATCGACATGGGCATGATCGGGTCGTCCGCCGCGGCGTGCGGCCCCGTCGCCGCCGCAGCGGAGTCACAGGGCTTCGACGGCGTCTGGGCGAGCGAGAGCGTGACCGACGCCTTCCTCCAGTCGCAAGCGGCGCTGCTCAGCACCTCGCGCGTCAGCGTCGGGACGGCGATCGCCGTCGCCTTCGCGCGCAACCCGATGAACGTCGCCTACCTGGCCTGGGACCTCGCCGCGATGTCGGAGGGCCGCTTCATCCTCGGCCTGGGCAGCCAGGTGCAGGCCCACGTCGAGCGCCGCTTCTCGATGCCGTGGAGCGCGCCGATCGGCCGGATGCGCGACTTCCTCGGCGCGCTCGACGCCATCTTCACGGCATGGCGCGACGGCGGCCGTCTGGACTACCGGGGCGAGCACTACCAGCACACGCTGATGACTCCGGTCTTCACGCCGCACCACCACGACCACCGCATCCCGACCGCGGTCGCCGCGGTCGGCGCGAAGATGACCGAGCTCGGCGCCGAGCTGTGCGACGGGCTGCTGCTGCACGGCATGACCACCACGGCGTACCTCGACCAGGTGACGCTGCCCGCCGTCCAGCGCGGCCTCGACACCTCCGGGCGCAGCCGCGACGCGCTCGAGCTCTACTGCCCGATCTTCATGGTCATGGGCGACACCGAGGAGCAGATCGCCGACCTCACGCAGAAGACGCGCGAGCAGATCGCGTTCTACGCCTCCACCCCGGCCTACCGCGCCGTGCTCGAGACCGTCGGGTACGCCGACCTGCAACCCGAGCTGCAGGAGCTCTCGCGCGCCGGCCGCTGGGCGGAGATGGGCACGCTCATCGACGACCCGCTGCTGCACCACATCGCGCTGGTCGGCACGCCCGAGGACATGCCGCGCCTGGCCCACGAGCGCTTCGACGGCCGCCTCGACCGGATCTCGTCGTACTACCCGTGGCCGGTCGAGGACCCGGACCGGCTGCGCGACATCCTCGCCGCGTTCCACGCCGACCCCGTGCCCGCCTAGCCCGACTCTCGCCGAGGAGCAGCCCATGGCCCGCCTGACCCCCGAGGACCTCGTCGCCCGCGCCGAGATCGCCGACACCCTGCACGCCTACAGCCGCGGCGTAGACCGCCGCGACATCGAGCTGCTCGCCGACCTCTTCACCGAGGACGGCGCCTTCGACTACGGGCACGGCAACGTCACCCGGGGCCGCGCGGCGCTGCGCGAGCTGTTCATCGCCGCCACCGGCAAGTACGACGCCACCAGCCACCACTGCTCGACGATCAGCTACCTGTCGGTCGCCGACGGGCGCGCGAGCACGATCACCTACGTCTACGCCTTCCACGACAACGTCGAGCAGGACCTGCACCTGCACGTGTGGGGCTGCTACGAGGACGAGCTCGTCGACGAGGGCGACCGGTGGCGGATCGCCACGCGCAGCGTGCGGATCGCCGGCGTCCGGTCGACCGGCTCGGAGGCGCTGCCCGAGCGCTTCGAGCGCTACGCCCGCGCGGAGATCTGAGTGGTGGTCAGGCCCGGCGGTGCATGCCGCCGTCGACCGTGATGGCCTCGCCGGTGACGTAGGACGCCGGGGCGGAGCAGAGCCACGTCACCAGCGCGGCTGCCTCCGCCGGCGTACCGAAGCGGCCGGCGGGGATGAACTGCTCGGCGAAGGCCCGGCGCGACTCCGGCGTCGGGAAGTGGCGGGTGACCTGCTCGCTCTCGATGCGGCCCGGCGCCACGCAGTTGACCGTGATGCCCTCGGCCGCGACCACGCGCGAGAAGCCCTTGGCCCACAGGATGCACGCGGCGACCGCGGCCTGGGCGGCCGAGACCCCGAAGGGCTCCAGGATGCCCACGAGGTTGACCACCCGACCCTGACCACCCGCGGCGAGGTGGGGTCGCAGCTCCTCGGCGAGCATCCGCTTGGCGTGGAAGTTCAGCTCGAACAGCCGGCGCCAGGCGTCCTCGTCGAGCGCGACGCCCGGCGGGTCGGCGGCGCCCGCGTTGTTGACCAGCACGTCGGCCCCGCCGAGGCCCGCGACGACGGCCTCCCGGACGGCCGCGGGGGCGGACCGGTCGGCGAGGTCGGCGGCGATCACGACCGGCCGCTCGGCCCCGCCGGCGGCGATCTCGTCGGCGAGCCCCTCGAGGGCGTCGGCACTCCTGGCCACCACCGCCAGCCGAGCCCCTTCGCGGGCCAGCGTCAGCGCGACCTCCCGGCCGATCCCCGCACTCGCTCCGGTCACCACGGCACGACGTTCAGCGAGACCCAGGTCCACGCCGAGGACGCTAGGAGGCCGGTCCAGCGGTGTCAAGCGAGCGCTTGATTGTCCGGCGTGGTCGACCCGGCGGTTGAGGTGCGAGCGAAGCGAGCCTCGAAACCACCACCGACACCCGCAGGCCCAGGGCTCAGGTCGTGATGTCCGGGTACGGCAACCCGATGTGCGCGAGCTTGGCGGCGTAGTCGAGCTGCATGCCGAGAGGCTCGTCGAAGTCGCGCTCGAACATCGCGATCCAGAGGGTGAGCGTGAGGAAGGGGTGAGCGCCCAGCTCGAACAGGGCGACGTGGTCGTGGCCCGCGAGGGCCGTGCGCTCCTCGTCGGTGAAGGAGAGCCAGGTGCTCTTCTCCGCCTCGATGCAGTTGAGGATCCGGTTGGCCTCCTCGGCCTCCCACCAGGCCACCGTGCCGGCCGGGTCCTCGCGATAGCGCTCGGTGAGCTCCGCGTCGCGGTCGATGGTGAACAGGAACTTGTTGACGAGGTACTTGCTCACAGCAGCGCTCCTCTCGAGGCCAGCGGCGGCGCGGAGATCAGGTCCGGGTTGGGGTACCAGGTGAAGTAGGCCTCCATGGTGTGGAAGAGGTCCAGGTTGTCGGCGTAGTCGGCCTTCGTGTGGCCGGCGATCCCCATCATCAGCATGAAGTCCATGAAGCCGTGGGTCGCGTTGCCTGGCGCGTGCAGGCTGTCGAGCGACACGTTCGCCAGGCAGCCGTCGATGTCGCCGTCCGCGATCCACCGCACCGCCCGCGCGTCGAACTCCGGGTCGGGGCCGTGCGGCCCGAACTGGCGGGGGCCGCCGAGCTCGAGCGAGAGGTGACCGGTGCCGATCACGGCCACCCGCAGGTGGCTCGGCCAGGCGTCGATGATCTCGCGGATCGTCTTGCCCAGCTCCACGAAGCGCTCGGGCCGTGGCAGCGGCGGCGCGAAGATGTTGGTGTAGATCGGCACGATCGGCAGGTCGTTCTGGGGGCGCACCGTGAAGATCGGGCAGGTGATCGAGTGGTCGACCCGCAGCTCGTTCGAGAACGCCAGGTCGAAGCCCTTGTCGATGCCCTCGCGCAGCATGTAGGCCGACAGCTCCTCGTGGCCCTTGAAGAAGAGCTTGGGGAGGCCGAACTCCCGCATCTCGTTCTCCCAGTTGCCGTCGTAGTACGGCGCCTTGCCGATGAGGAACTGCGGCATGTTGTCGAGCCAGAGCTGGTGGAAGTGGTCGGAGCCGACCATCACCAGCACGTCGGGCTGGGCGCGGGTCAGCGTCTCCCGGTAGGCCTCCACCTGGCGCACCCAGTCGGCCGCGAAGGGCGGCGCCTCCTCCGGCGCCAGCTGGCTGGTCTTGTAGTAGAAGGGGTGGTGGGTCGTGGCCAGGATCGCCACCAGCTTCGCCATCAGTCATTCCTCTCGGTCGTACATCTGTCCGCATCCCGGTGGCTCACCGGTGAAAGGTGTCGCTTGAGCGTCCGCTGTGCGACCATCAGCCCATGGCAGGCCGTGGAGCAGGACCGGACTTCGTCGAGTCGCTGGCGCGGGGGCTCGACGTGCTCACGTGCTTCGACGCCCAGCGCCCGGAGATGACGCTGGCCGAGATCGCCTCCGCGACCGACCTGGCCCGCCCGACGGCGCGCCGGCTGCTGCTGACGCTCGAGGAGCTCGGCTACGTGCGCTCGGGCGAGGGCCGCTTCGCGCTGACGCCGCGGGTGCTGCGCCTGGGCGCGGCCTACGCCGCCTCGCTCGGCCTGTGGGAGATGGCCCGGCCGCACCTGGAGTCGCTGGTCGCGCGCACCGGGGAGTCCTCCTCGATGAGCCAGCTCGACGGCTCCGACATCGTCTACGTCGCCCGCGTGGCGGTGCCCAAGATCATCGCCCTGCGCGTCGACATCGGCACCCGCTTCCCGGCCGCCCCGACCTCGCAGGGCAAGGTCCTGCTGGCCGCCCTCGACGCCGACGCCCGCGCCGCGGCGCTCGCCGAGCCGACCCGCTCCGGGCTGCCCGAGCCGGCGTACGACGCCGCCGCGCTCGAGGAGGAGCTGCGGGCCGTCCGAGCGCGCGGCTGGGCGCTGGCCGACGAGGAGCTGGCGCGCGGCATCCGCTCGATCGCGGTGCCCGTGCGCGACGGCGACGGCGTCGTCCGCGCCGCGATGAACGTGACGGTCCACGCGGCGGAGACGAGCGTCGAGACCCTCACCGGGGAGTACCTGCCCTGGCTGATGCAGACGGCCAGCGAGGTCGCCGCCGACTGGGCCCTGTGGCAGGCGCGCCCGCAGGTCGGGGGCTGAGCGAGGACACCGCACCGACGGCTCAGCGGGTGTGGGTCGAGGCGTCGGCGTAGTCGGTGTAGGTGTAGGGGTTGTCGAGGACCTTGGACTCCGGGATGTCCGGGCTCATGCCGGCCACCCACTCGCTCTCACCCAGGGTGTCCTGCAGGTAGGCCACGGTGTCCTCGATCGCGCTCCGGGCCCGGGCGAGGTCGGCGCCGACCAGCTTGTGCTCGTGCTTGACCACCTTGCCGTCGACCAGGACGGTGTGGACGTCGCCGCGCTGGGCCTGCAGCACCACGTGGCCGTAGGGGTTGAGGATCGGGAACATCACCGGCGAGTCGTCGTTCTTGATCAGCACGACGTCGGCCTTCTTGCCCGCCTCGAGGCTGCCGATGCGGTCCTCCATGCCGAGCGCGCGGGCGCCGCCGCGGGTCGCCCAGTCGACGACCTCGGCGGCGCGCAGGCCGAGATGGGTGATGGTGTCGTTGGTGGCGTGGGCCTCGTGGTGCTCGCGCGTGCGGTCGGCGTTCAGGGTGCCGCGCATCGCGGAGAAGATGTCGGCGCTCATCCAGACGCTGGTGTCCATCGACAGCGAGATCGGGATGCCGTGGCGGCGCAGCGCCCAGCTCGACGGGTAGCCCTGGCCGCAGCTCGCCTCGCTCTCGGCGGCGACCGAGGCCGAGCCGCCGGTCGCGGCGATGCGCTGGTAGGAGTCGTCGCTCAGCGTGGCCGCGTGGACGTAGACGGTCTCGGGGGTCATGAAGCCGTGCTCGTGCATGAGCCGGATGCCGTCGTCGTTGGTCGCGCCCCACACCCCGGCGTGGGTGGTGACCGGGGCGCCGAGCTCGCGGGCGACCTCGAAGGCCGCCCTCTCGGGGAACTCCGGGTCACCCGTCACGTCGAAGGCCATCTGGAAGCCCAGCATGTCCGAGCGCTTCATGCGGCGCTCGACGAAGTCGCGGAACTCCGGCGTCGCCGACCACTCCCACGGCCCGGCCTGGATGTTGCCGTAGGCGAACACGAACCGGCCCGGGACCTCCTCGAGCGCGTCGACGGCGGCGTCCGCGTGGTCGACGGTGTGGAGGTTGTGCGACCAGTCGACGCTCGTGGTGACGCCCGCCTCGAGCGCCTCGAGACCGCTGAGCAGGTTGCCGGCGTAGATGTCCTGGGGCCGGAACTTCCGCCCGTGCTCGAGGTAGTTCCAGACGAAGTACTGCGTGAGCGTCCAGTCGGCGCCGTAGCCGCGCACGGCCGACTGCCACATGTGCCGGTGGGTGTCGACCATGCCGGGCATCACGATGCCGCCGCGGGCGTCGATCTCGACGGTGCCCCCGGGGACCTCCAGCGCCGGCCCGACGGCCTCGATCCGGTCGCCGACGACGAGGACGTCGGTGTCGGTGAGGACGCTGCGGCGCTCGTCCATCGGCAGGACGGTGCCGCCGCGGAAGACGACGGCCGGGGCAGCGGCGAGCGCCTCGGGGTTCGGAGTGGGCATCACGGACCTCCTCGACTGATCGACGGACATCTGTCCGTTCGGAAGGCAGCCTCGGGTAACAGCGGTCACATGTCAACCCTCCTTGACACGGGACCAACGCCCGGACGAGAGTGGCGGACAGTTGTCCGCAGAACGGCGAGAAGGGAACTCACCATGACGGAGACCCGCCCACCCGGCCCCCTCGACGGCGTGCTGGTCGCGGACTTCTCCCGCGTCCTGGCCGGCCCCTACGCGACGATGCTGCTCGCCGACCTCGGCGCCGACGTCGTCAAGGTCGAGAGCCCCGCCGGCGACGACACCCGCGCCTGGGTGCCGCCGCGCCGCGGCGACGTCGGCACCTACTACCTCGCGGTCAACCGCAACAAGCGGTCGGTCGCGCTGGACCTGAAGGACGAGGGCGACCGGGCCGTGGCCCACGAGCTGTCGGCGCGCGCGGACGTCTTCATCCACAACTTCAAGCCGGGCGGCCTCGACCGCTTCGGGCTCGGCTACGACGACGTGTCGGGCCGCAACCCGCGCAGCGTCTACTGCTCGATCAGCGGCTTCGGCTCCGCCGGCGGGCGCTCGCTGCCCGGCTACGACCTGCTCGTGCAGGGGATGTCCGGGCTGATGAGCCTCACCGGCAGCCCCGACGGCCCGCCGTACCGCGCCGGGATCTCGGTCTTCGACGTGATGACCGGCCTGCACTCGGTGATCGGCATCCTCGCCGCGCTGCGCCACCGCGACGAGACCGGACGCGGCCAGCACGTCGAGACCAACCTGCTCTCCACGGCGCTGTCGACGCTGGTCAACCAGACCTCGGCGTACGTCGCCGGCGACGTCGTGCCGCACCGGATGGGCAACGCCCACCTGAGCCTGTTCCCCTACGAGCCGCTGGCGACCGGCGACGGCGACCTGATCGTCGTGGCCGGCAACGACGGCCAGTTCCGCAAGCTGGTCGAGGCGCTCGGCGCGCCCGAGCTCGCCGACGACGAGCGCTTCGCGACCGTCGGCGGCCGCAACGACCGCCGCGAGGAGCTGCGCCCGCTGCTGCTCGAGCGGCTCGCGACCCGCTCGGCCCAGGAGTGGTTCCAGGTGCTCACCGACGCCGGCATCCCGTGCGGACCGATCAACGACGTCCGGGGCGGCGTCGAGCTCGCCGAGTCGCTCGGGCTCGACCCGGTCGTGATGGCGGGCGACGTCCCCACCGTCCGCAACCCCATCCGCTTCAGCGAGAGCCCGGCCCGCTACGACCTGCCGCCGCCCGCGCTCGACGACCACGGCGCCGAGATCCGCGCCTGGCTCGGCTTCGGACCCCAGACCGACGAGGAGCGAGCATGACCGACCACCCGACCTACCCGACGTCGCTCGGCGTCTCGGACCTGCACACGATCTCGCTGCTCGGGCGCGACCTGTCGGCCGACCTCATCGGACAGGTGAGCTTCGGGCACCTGGCCTTCCAGCTGATCACCCTCGAGGAGCCGACACCGCAGCAGGCTCGGGTCTTCGAGGCGGTGCTCGTCGCGCTCGCCGACCACGGCTTCACGCCGACGGCCATCTCGGCGCGGATGACCTTCCTCAGCGCGCCGGAGTCCATCCAGGGCGCGCTCGCCTCCGGCCTCCTCGGCGGCGGGTCGCGCTTCCTCGGCGTCAGCGAGGACACCGGCCGCTTCCTGGCCGACGACCGACGCGGGCTGGGACGCGCTCGCCGCCGACGCCGTACGTCGTCAGCGGGCCGCCGGGCGCTTCGTGCCCGGCCTCGGGCACCACCTGCACAAGGAGGGCGACCCGCGCACGCCGGTGCTCTTCGGCATCGCGCGCGAGGAGGGGCAGTTCGGGCCCCACCTCGCCCTCTTCGAGGCCATCGGCCGCGTGGCCCCCGAGGTGACCGGCAAGGCCCTCCCGCTCAACGGCGCCGGGGCCTGCGGCGCGGCGCTGGCGGACATCGGCATCCCCCTCGAGCTGCTGCGCGGCGTCGTGCTGCTGGCCCGCTGCGCCGGACTGCTCGGGCACATCGCCGAGGAGGTCCGCGGCGGCCACCGCGTGGCCTCCGACGTCTTCGCCGACGTCGAGCGGCACGCGGTCTACGTGGACCCGGCCGAGGAGTCCTGATGCGCGCCGCCCGGATCCACAGCTGCGGGGAGCCGCCGGCGGCGGGCGAGGTCGAGGCGCCCACCGCCGGCC
>JAEZKN010000081.1 GCA_023415395.1 Actinomycetes bacterium | reverse complement strand
GCCGCGGCGTGCACGCCGGGCCGGGTGTTGGCCATCGCGCGCACCTCGTCGGGCTCGCGGCCCACGACCATCGCCGCCGAGCCGGTCGCCTCCGCGAGAGCGGCGTCGTCGAAGACGGTCCAGAAGGTCTGCTCCGGCACCTGGACGAGGGCGCGCTCCTTGACGTCGATGGAGGGCTCGTCCTCGGCGACCCAGCGCGCCCCGGTGCGGTCGACGTAGATCTCCGCGGGGGGCCGCTCGGTGGTGAGGACCTGCCGGTCGTGCCAGTTCGCGCGACGCGGGGACTGGGGGTCCGGCAGGCCGCCGAACGACGGGAGGTGCAGGCCCTCCCCCTGGAGCGCGGCGCCGACCGACATCCCGAGGTGCAGGCCGTCCCCGGTCGAGGTGCGGGCGGCGGCCGAGACCAGCGGCGCACCCTCGAGCTCCTCGAAGAGCTCCGCGTCGGCGCCGTACCCGCCGGTGGCGAGCACGACGGCGGGAGCGCGCACCTCGACCTCGCCGCCGTCGACGTAGACCTCGGCGCCGACGACGGCCGGGCCGTCGGTGAGCAGGCCGGTGACCGGCGCACGCAGCCACACCTCCACCGACGACGCGTCCAGCTCGGCGCGCAGCACCTCGAGGATCGAGGCGCCCTCGTCCTTGCCGTAGTAGGTGCGGGCGATCGTGTACGGCTCGTGGCCGTAGACGATGCGCGGGGTCTCCGGCGCGAACGCGAAGCCCCGCTCGGCCAGCCACTCGTGCGTCTCGGGGGCGTGCTCGGCGACCAGCGAGGTCAGGTCCTCGCGCGCGGTGCCGTGGCTGATCCGCCGGATGTCCTCGAGGTGGGCGGCCGGGCTGTCGACGATGCCGAGCTCGCGCTGGCGCGACGTGCCACCGGCGGCCAGGTGCCCGCCGCTGAGGTGCAGGGTCCCGCCGATCCGGTCGTCCTTCTCGACCACCAGCACGCGGAGGCCGTCGGCGGCGGCGTGGAGGGCCACGCTCAGACCCGCCGGTCCGGCCCCGACCACGAGGACGTCGTACTCCCGCACCGTCATGTCTAGATCATATATGATCCGCGGCGATGAAGACCTCCGACGGACCACTCAGCGGCCTCCGCGTCGTCGACGCCTCCACGATCCTCGCCGGCCCCCTGGCCTGCCAGATCCTGGGTGACTACGGCGCCGAGGTGATCAAGATCGAGCACCCGAAGGCCGGCGACGGCATGCGCGGCCACGGCCCGTCCCTGGACGGCACGCCGATCTGGTGGTCGGAGATCGCGCGCAACAAGCGCACGGTGGCGCTGAGCCTGTCCACGGCCGAGGGCGCCGCGGTGTTCCGGCGCCTGGTCGCGACCGCGGACGTGCTCGTCGAGAACTTCCGCCCCGGCACGCTCGAGCGCTGGGGCCTGGACCCCGAGGACCTGCGGGCCGAGAACCCCGGTCTGGTGGTGGCCCGGATCACCGGGTTCGGCCAGCGCGGGCCCTATGCCTCCCGCGCCGGCTTCGGCACCCTGGCCGAGGCGATGAGCGGGTTCGCCCACCTGACCGGCCAGCCCGACGGGCCGCCGACGCTGCCCGCCTTCGGCCTCGCCGACTCGATCTGCGGGATCGCCGCGTCCTCGGCGATCTCGATGGCCCTGCTGCACCGCGAGCGCACCGGCGGCCGGGAGGGGGGCGAGGGCCAGGTCCTCGACCTGAGCCTGCTCGAGCCGATCATGACCGCAGTGGGCCCGGGCCCCTCGGTCTACGGCCTCACCGGTCAGGTCGGCCAGCGCCACGGCAACCGCTCCACGAACAACGCACCGCGCAACGCCTACGAGACCAGCGACGGCCACTGGGTCGCGATCTCGACCAGCGCCCAGGCGATCGCCGAGCGCGTGCTGCGCCTGGTCGGGCACCCCGAGGTCATCGACGAGCCCTGGTTCGCCTCCGGGCACACCCGCGCCCAGCACGCCGACCTGCTCGACTCCTACGTGGGCGGCTGGATCGGCGAGCGGACCCGCGACGAGGTCGTGGCCGCGTTCACCGAGGCGGGCGCCGCGGTCGCACCCGTGTACAGCGCGCGCGACCTCGTCGAGGACGAGCACGTCCGCGCCACCCAGATGCTCGCGCCGGTGGCCGACCCGGCCCTGGGCGAGGTGCTCCAGCACAACGTGATGTGGCGGATGTCCGAGACCCCCGGCCGGATCCGGTTCCCCGGCCGGTCGCTCGGCGCCGACACCGACGACGTCCTCACCGAGCTCGGCCTCTCCCCCGAGGAGATCGCCACCCTCCGCGACCAGGAAGTGATCAAGTGACCACCCCCAGCTCCACGCAGGCCCTCCTCGACGCCGTCGCCGGTGGCGTCGAGATCTTCGACCTCGGTCGGACCCTCACCGTCGGCATGCCGCAGTCGCCCAACCACCCGGCGTACTGGCACGCCCTGCGGCGCCGCCACGGGGACATGGTGCGGGGCGACGGCGGCTCGGCCGCGAACGACATGATCTCGATGGGCACCCACGTCGGCACCCACATCGACGCGCTGGCCCACGTCTCCCAGGACGGCAAGCTCCACGGCGGGGTCGACGCGGCCGAGGCGCAGGTCGGCGGCCGGTTCCTCGAGCACGGCGCGCACACCATCGCGCCGATGGTGCGCCGCGGGGTGCTCCTCGACGTGCCCGGAGCCCTCGGCGTCGGCCGTCTCGAGCCGGGCCAGGAGATCAGCGTCGCCGACCTGCGGACGACCCTCGACACGCAGGGCACCGAGATCCGCGAGGGCGACGTCGTGCTGGTCCGCTCCGGCTGGGGTCAGCACTTCGACAGCGGCGACGGCGACACCTACCGCGGCCTGTCCACGGGCGTGCCCGGCGTCTCCGACACCGGAGCGACCTTCCTGGCCGACCACGGCATCCACGCCACCGGCGCCGACACGATCGCCTACGAGCAGCTCAAGCCCGGCGCGGGCCACGGCCTGCTGCCGGCCCACCGCGTGCTGCTGGTCGAGCGCGGCATCTACATCATCGAGGCCATGGACCTGGAGGCCCTGGCCGCCGCCGGCGCGCACGAGTTCCTCTTCGTGCTCTCACCGTTGAAGTTCTTCGGCGCGACCGGCTCGCCGGTCCGTCCCCTCGCGGTGGTGGGCGCATGAGCGCACCTGACTCCGGGGCAGCGACCCTCGCACAGCAGCTGGGTGCGTTCGCCGAGCAGGCGTACGCCGACGGTGTGCCCGACGACGTCGCCCGCTCGGTCGAGCAGCGGGTGCTCGACGTGCTGGGCCTCTGCGTGGCCGCGCACCGGCTGCCCACCAGCGCCGCGGCGCTCGCCCACGTGCTCGACCAGGGCGGCCACGCCCAGGCGACCGCGGTCGGCGTCGCGACGAAGGTGACGGCCGCCCAGGCGGCGTTCGCCAACGGCGTCCTGGCGCACTCCCTCGACTACGA
>JAEZKN010000074.1 GCA_023415395.1 Actinomycetes bacterium | reverse complement strand
GCCTTGGCCGGCGCACGCCGAGAGCGGCGGACCAGCTCGCCTTGCAGATCGATCCCTCGGGCAGCCCACTTCGAGCCGACCAGGGTTGGCAGTTCGCTGGGGCGTACCCAAGCGATCCCGCGGTCGGCCTTCGGAGCCGCCATTCCCGGCGTTGACGGGATCGAGGGGTCGCGATGATGTGCGAGCGCAGAGATCGCCGGGTCACTGGGCGACTGAGGCGCAGACTGGTCGGGCACAACACGGTCGTCGCGCCGCTCGTAGCGGTCGTTATTGTTCACAGCGCCACCGCCTCAGCCGCTCGCGTAGGGCCCGCACTGTTCACGGCCCCCAGGCGGGATGCGATTCGGTAGGCCGAGCGGATCGTCGTCATGGCCTCCTGCTCGGACAGTCCAGCTGATCGAGCCGCTTCGCCGAGCAAGCCGGCGGTCGCATCGAACGCGTGGCCGTCCTCGACCATCCGGCAGGCCGCCCAGAACAGTCCGTGGTTGCGGGCGCCCTCGGGACGGGAGGCCACCCAGTCCGCCAGCTTGTCGGGGCGCGATCCCATCGCCGGCATCGAGGCTGGCGGCCGAGTAGCGCGGGGAGGTTCAAGGAAGGCGCGCAGGGCAGCTGCGTCCACGGGAGTCGCTCGATGCTGGCCCACTGTGATCACGTCGTAGGACCGGCCGTGGACCTGCGACGGCGGCGTCACGATGTAGCCACCGTCGCCGCGGAAGTCGACATGCTGGCTGGGCACCTGCCATGAGCGCTGCTCGTCGGCCAGTCCGCGCAGGTAGTACGCGTGGATACCGCCGGACGGGGTGCGGACCAACCACGCCCAACCATCAGCTAGTCCAGCAGACCTTGCTCGCTCGAAAGCCGCGAATCCGCTGCCGCCAGAATGCACGTCGATATCGACGACGTCCACGCCAGAGGCCACACCGGTCGGCATACCGATGTTGGCGCCAGGCCAGCGCTGCCACCAACTCCGTACGGTCGGGAGGTCAGAGCGTGCGTCGTGGAAGCCATGAGTGGTGAGCGGCTGCTTCCCGCCTGGCGTGCACGGAAAGACCGGGATGTCGCGGGTGGCGAGCATCATGGCAGCGGTGACAAGGTCCGGAGATTCGGACAAGGAGACGGGCAGCCGCGGATTCCACCGCGAAGACCGGGACTGCCGATGTGCCGAGTTCATGCGCACGACTCTGCGCGGCAGGGGGCACCAAGCTTCGCCCACGGGCGAGCTGCTCAGAGCGCCACGGGCGAGTTCAGCGAGGGCGTTTTCGCAGGTCAACCCCGCCCGTGGCGGTCGCCGAAAAATGATTCGGAAGCGTGCGGTTCCAGCGTTCGAGTCAGTCGCACATCCGGAGTTGTCGGCAAGGACCTCTACGCTCCGTCGTGCGAACCGAAGGAGTCCGACGAATGAGCAGCTACACCACCAGCGAAGCCGAGGCCGTCTACGACGCCTGCAGCAGCGTCCCAGAAGGCATGGTCATCACCTACGCCGATCTGGCTGAGCTGGTCGGACGGCCCACGTCCCACGCCCGGACCGTGTCGACCATCCTGGGTCACCGTCCGAACGCTGGCACCGCGCTCGACCCGCTGCCATGGTGGCGCGTGGTGCGATCAGACGGCTCGCTTCTCGACGCCGACCAGATCACCGGACCCCGTGCGCAGTGGGTTGGCTGGGCGCTGGAGCGGCTCGCGGAGGAGGGTGTGCCGCTGCTGGGCGAGGGCGTGCACCGTCGCGTCGACATGCGAAATGCCGATCGCATGCCGATTCCCGACGGCATTGCGCCGTACGTCCCGCCGGCTCGGGTGCGCACGGACCGTGCCAAGGTGCGCACCCCCGAGCCCTGCTGGAGGCACGAAAAGGTGCAGTACACCTGCCGAGACTGCACCGCGTGAGCTCTGACGCTCCAAATGACAGAGGGATCGGGGTTCGGCTGCTCGTTGCGAGGATTGACGGCTGACAGCGCCGCATTCTGGGGTTTAGCCGGTGCGAGGCGGCTTGGAGTTTCCCCAGCCACTGTTCTTGACCACCATCTTGGTGCGCTGGGGCACGTCGATCGGTGGCAGGTGGTCGTCGGTGCGGTTGAAGACCTCCTCATCGAGGATCTGTTCCGCGAGCGTGGTGTGCCCCTCGGCCTCCGCGACTTTGGCCAGGTCGAGCCTGCAGACCTCGTCGTAGGGCGCCGCGTGACAACCCTTCTCGGCTGCCGTGTGGGCGCGATCGAGATCCGCGCGTGAGAAGGCATCGGTGGCGACGATGTGGGCCACGTCGACCACGGCGAACGCTGCTGTTTCGTGGAGGCGCTCACCATCGAGCAGCCAACTCCAGCCTGGGGTGCGGAGGTCGCTGAACGGTTCGCCTCGGACGAGGTCGAGCGCTGCGATGAGGTCGTCCATCCCGTCAGCGCCGCGAGCCTGAGCCCGGGCACGGAGGCGACGGAACAGATCGAGGTCCATGAGGACGTCGGTCAGCTGGTAGCCGTTGGTGCCGCGGTCGCGGTGAGCAGGCGATGTTGTCGCTGCCGGAAGGTGAAGTTCGCCGGTGCGTGGGTTCGTGCCGAACCACGTGCGGATATACCCGAGGTCCGTCCGCGCGCGGGACTGGGTGATTCCAAATGCCTCGCGAACCTGCCGTGATGACACTCCGGTCGGGTGGAGTGCCAAGAAGGTGACGAGCTCGTTGAAGTAGGCCCGACGCTCGGCGACTGCCGACGGCGGATCGCCCTGCGCGATCACGGTCACGGGTCCGAGGAGTTGCAGCTTGGGCAGCTCGCTCTCCGGGTTTCGCCACTCTGCCAGGTCGTCGTCGAGCTGTGGGTCTGACTCCTCGACGATTCGTCGGGCTTGCGCTGGGACGACCGGGGCAAGGGTCTCGACATCCTCGGCTGTTGTGGACGCCACGGACTCGTAGCGCTGTGTCGCCTCGGGCAGCAGGGACGCACCGCCCGCTTCGCCCGGCGGCCTGGCTTCGGTCAGTTCCGTGATCAGGGCGCCGGCCTGATCGGCGAGTGCCCGCCAGCCGTTCGCGCCTTCCTCCCGGGGCATCGGGACTACGACCGCGTCCCTGGTCAGGTCGACGATCGCGGCGGTTGCGGTTGCTTCGTCGGAGGTGAGGCCGGCACCAGTCACGTTGAGGTCGAGGACCGGGACGCGAAGGTTGCCGTCGCAGGTCAGCTCGATCACCACATCTCCGTCCTCAGCGTCTCCGATATTGACCACGCCGAAGCCAGACCTGGAGGTCTGGTGTTGGACGAGTTCGACGAGCGCTCGCACTTGGCTGGTCCGGTTGCCCGCAACCAGGAGGGCGCGGAAGGGCTCAGGGTCGCCGTGTCCAAGCGCCTGCGCTTCGGCCAGACTTTCCTGAAGTCGAGCAAGGAACTCGGTGTCGTCCTTGGTGTGGCATCGCAGGCGGCCGGAGTCCAGGGATGACAACTCCGAAGCGACGCCGATCGTGTCGACCGTCGAGATGACGGTCCACGGGCTCAAGGCCAGTTCCGCTGTCAGGTGGCGCGCGAGTGCTGTCGCCCGGTCTGGGTCACCTGCGATCGCTACTGATCCCAACTGTTCGAAGTCGAGCAACCACAAGTTCCCGTCGGCGCCCTGACCGACACTGGCGAGCAGCGGGTACGGCGGAAGAACATCTTCGTCGCCCACGGGCGAGTCGAGATCCGCGACCCAGGTGACCCCCGAACCGACCCATGGCTTCGGAAGATCAGCCGGTTTGGCTAGGTGCAGGGTGACGGTGTGCCTGCCAACTTCGACGCCGCTCACCTTGGGCGCCTCGCCCATGGCCGCGGCCAGATGGCGGAGCAGGCGGTCGAGTTGGTCGATCACCTCAGCGGCGGGAGCGCCCGCGACAGTGGCGGTCTTCTCGATGGCTCGGACTTCGGGCGGCGGTGGAGCGATACCAAAGCCGGGCCGGCGGTGCCTCTGTTGCGTTCGGCGATGTGCCCGCACCGCGAGCAGCACTGACCCTGCGAGCAGCACCCCGGCTCCCGTCAGGCCGGGCACGAGCCACGTCACCGTGGCGTTCTCGCCATCGTCAGCGTCGTCCGACGGCGTCACCGTGGGTGGATCGGTCGGCTCGGCACCGGAGGACTCGTCAGGTGGCGCACTCTCGGTCGGACTTGGACCGAGATGTCTTCCGCCCGGCGTCTGCGCGGGCGGTTTCTCGGCGGACGGAGGCTCGACCACGGGCGAGTCGTCTGTACCTGGGATCGTCAGTTCCCAGCCGGGGCGGATCAGGTCAGGGTCGGTGAGGTGCTGACCATTCGACTGCGCCGTGTCGCGTGACGCCTCGAAAATCTCTGGGTACCTCGTGCCGTCACCGAGTTCCTCTTCAGCAATGTCCCAGAGCGTGTCGCCGGGTTCGACGGCGTACGTTTCCGATTGCGATTCCTCGGGCGCAGTCTGTGCGGCGTTACTGGGGAGCCGGAGAGTCAGCCCGGGGTCGATGAAGCTGGGTTCGCCGTGGAGCACCGCTTCGTTCAGCGCGACGATCTCGCGGTAGCGCATGCCGTCGCCGAGGTGTTCCTGCGCGATCTTCCACAGGCTGTCGCCTCGACGCACGACGTAATCGACCGTGGGCGTGTCCTTATAGGCCGCGGCTTCTGGGGCCGGTGCCGCCTGCGGAGTGACAGGTGCCTCTGACTGGGTCGCCAGTGGTGGCATCTCGACGGCTGCCTCCGCGTGCGCAGGTTGTGTTGCAAACACGGGCGCGGCCATGGGGGCAACGGCGAAGAGGAGCGCTGCGGTCGCGACGAGTCGACCTGCTAGGCCTTGCGGGAGCGTGAGACCGGGCAGTCGGGGTGCGGTTACTCCTCGGATCGCCGCGAGGATCTCGACCACGAGCGAAACGGCGAGGACTGCCCACGCGATCCAGGCGACGACTCCGATCACGAACAGCGCGAGGGTGCCGTCGTCTGGGCTGGTGAGCAGAGTGCCGAGCTCGCTTGGGTGCGCATTCCATGGGGTCACACCGATCCCTAGGAGCAGCAGTGGAGTGCCGACCACCATCGCGAGGATGAGCAGGGTGGCTCCGAGTCCGGCGGCGCGGCTTCGTGTGGTCACTGTTCGGTACCTCCCAGGCTGCGGACGATGCGGGCCGAGGCATCGGAGGTCACCGTGAGGTGTCCGATGCCGATGAAGCTCAGGAATTTGGGTGTGTAAGTGTCGGTCACCTCGACGTGGACGGTGTCTCCGCCGGTGATGGTCACGGTGCCGGTGACGCCGGCCGCCGCGAGGTACTGCTGGGCAGCGGTGCGTGCTGCGTTGGTGTCGACGCTGACGTAGCGGCCTTCGATCGCGGGTGCGGCTTTGACTTGTTCGCCACCGGCTCGGGCTGCTTCGGCGGCGACGTCATGGGCGCGTTGCTTCGCATGGATCTGTCCACCGAGGTCGACGGCGAGTCCGACGAGGACCATCATCACGAAGCTGGCGGTCACCATCCACAGCGAGATGGAGCCGCGCTCGTCGCGAAAGCGCCGAGTCATCCGCGTTCCCTCCACGTGTCGATTGGACTGCTCGCTGTCGCGCGGATGAGGCGGCTTCCTGGCACTCCGGGCACGGACAGGTCGGACAAGTCGAGGCGGCACTGGACAGTGACGGAAACCGTCGCGGCTTCGCCGACAATTCGGCTGAACTGGCTGGCGTCCACGGTCACGTCGATGTCGAGGCAGTGGACCCCTTGGCTGGACAGGCTGGTGGTCGCCGCCGAGATCGCTTGAGTTCTGGCCGATGAGCTCGTGCGCTCCAAGGATGCGGAGCGGGCAGCGTCAGCGGCGGCTGTCTCGACCGACTGGTGCGTCGTCGCGGTGCGTCCGCCGAAGATGATCAGCCCGACGAAGAGCAGGAACGCGGGCACGCCGATGACAGCCTCGATGGCTGCCGATCCGCGCTCGTCGCGCGCCCACGGGCGAGTCATGGAGCCGTGAGCCTCTCAACTGGGATGGACACTTCTTGTCGGACCACGGGCGACCAGCCTGGGATCACACTCAGCGAGTGCCCTCGGACGACGACGGTCACCGTCGTGGCCGTGCGATTAGCTGTTGTGGTGGCTCCGGGGAGTACGTC
>JAEZKN010000109.1 GCA_023415395.1 Actinomycetes bacterium | reverse complement strand
AGATGTGTATTAGAGTCAGGTCGTGCCGTTCGCCACCGCGGAGGGCACCCGCGTCGCGGTGCTGCCCGCCGAGCGCCTGGCCGTCTCCGCCGTTGCCGCCACCGACAAGATCACGGCCGGCTCGGTCGACCTGGCGGGCGTGCGCGTGGAGGACGCCGACCTGCTGCTGGGCGACGGCGACACGATCGTCACCCGCACCAGGACCCGTGCCCGGATCGCCCTGGCCGCGCTCGCGGTCGGCGTGGGCGCGGAGGCGGTCGCCATCACCGCGGCCTACACCTCGCAGCGGGTGCAGTTCGGTCGGCCGCTCTCGACCAACCAGGCCGTCGCGCTACGCGCCGCGGACGCCCACCTCGACACCGAGCGGATCCGCCTCACGGCGTACAAGGCCGCCTGGCACCTCGACCGGGACGAGGAGGCGGAGGCGACCGTCGGCGCGCTGCTCGCCAAGTGGTGGACCGCCACGGGAGGCCTCCGTGCGGTGCACGCCACCCAGCACCTGCACGGCGGCATCGGGGCGGACCTCGACTACCCCATCCACCGCTACTTCCTGTGGGGCCGCCAGCTCGCCTTCACCCTCGGCACCCCCGGGGCGGTCGAGGCCGAGCTGGGCGACCTCCTCCCCTACGCGACCCCGATCGGAGCCCCCGCATGACGACCCCCACCGGCCACCTGGCCATCGTCACCGGCGCCAGCCGCGGCATCGGCCGCGCCATGGCCCGGCGCCTCGCGTCCGAGGGCATCGCGGTCGCCGCGGTGTCACGCACCCTGCACCCGGGCGACGGGTCGCTGGCCGGATCCCTGGAGGAGACCGTGCGGATCATCAACGACGAGGGCGGCACCGCCCGCCACTTCGTCGCCGACCTCGGCCGGCCGGAGATCGACCGGACCGCGCTGGTCGCGGAGATCGAGGAGACCTTCGCCCAGCGCGTCGACGTCCTGGTCAACAACGCCGCGGCGGCCCGTCACCACGGCGCCTCGTTTCTCGACATCGACCGCACGCAGTTCCAGGACTCGGTCGAGACCAACGTGTGGAACACCTGGGACCTGATGAAGGCGGTCGTGCCGAGCATGCGCGCCCGGGGTGCGGGCTGGATCGTCAACCTGTCCTCGCGGCTCGCGGGCCCGCGGGTGGGGCCGCCGTACGCGCCGCACCCCCTGCTCGGGTCGGTCCTCTACGGCGCCACCAAGGCCGCCATCGACCGGCTCAGCACCGGAGCCGCGATGGAGCTCTACGACGACCGCATCGCCGTCAACACGCTCGCCCCCAACCGCGGCGTGGCCACCGAGAACGCGCAGCGCGCCGTCCCCGGCTGGCCCTCGGAGCCGGAGGAGACCATGGCCGAGGCCAACCTGCTGCTGTGCACCGCCGACCCGCGCGTGCTCACGGGCCGGGTCGCCTTCTCCCTCGGGCTAATCAAGGAGTTCGACCGTCCCGTGCGCACGCTCGACGGCTCCGCGCTGCTGGACGGCTGGCAGCCCGAGGACATCGACGCCGGCTCGATCCTCCCGGACCACCTCGTCTTCAACGAGGCCCCGCCCGTGCCTCAGGCGCTCCTGCAGGGAGCGGACTCGTGAGCGCGGACCTGGCCGGCCTGCTCGGTCTCCAGGGCCGCGTCGCCCTGGTCACCGGTGCGGGCAACGGCATCGCCCGCGCGACCGCCCTGCAGCTGGCGAGTGCCGGCTGCGACGTCGCGGTCGTGGACATCAAGGCCGAGGACGCCGAGCGCACCGTCACCGAGGTGCAGGAGCGCGGGCGGCGCGCGGTCGCGATCCAGGCCGACGTGACCGACCCCGCCGCCCCGGCGCGAATGGTCGCGGAGGCGTGCGCCGCGCTCGGGGACATCTCGGTCGCGGTCAACGTCGCCGGCGGCACCGCCGGGGTCAACCGCCCCCTGCTCGACCTGACGCTGGAGGAGTGGCGGCGCCCGTTGGCCCTCAACCTCGACTCCACCTTCCTGTCCGTGCAGGCCGAGGCCATCGCGATGGTCCGGGGCGGCCGCGGCGGCGCCGTGGTCAACGTCGGCTCGGCGAGCGGCATCACGTCGGCGCCGAACATCGCGGCGTACGGCGCGGCGAACGCCGGCGTCATCCACCTGACCAGGACGGCCGCCGTCGAGCGCGCGCCGTACGGCGTCCGGGTCAACTGCCTGGTCCCCGGCACGCACTGGACGGTCGGCACCCGTGCGCACATGGACAACCCCGACGCCCCCGCCAGCGTCCGGGAGTTCTTCGCCCGGTCCGCGGCGGTGACGCCCCTCGGCGACCTCGGCGAGCCCGAGCAGACCGCCGGCGTCGCGCTCTTCCTGGCCTCCGACCTGTCGTCCTACATGACCGGCACCTCGGTGGTCTCCGACGGCGGGATCCTCCAGACCACGGCCCGCCCCGCCTTCGGCGGCGGCACCGTCCCCGACGCGATCAAGGAGTACGTCCGTTGAGCGAGCTCGAGATCATCGACATGCACTGCCACCTGTACCGCTCCGAGGAGCACGGGCAGGAGATGCG
>JAEZKN010000043.1 GCA_023415395.1 Actinomycetes bacterium | reverse complement strand
GTGATCGGCTACGACGCGCGGCACAACTCCGACGTGTTCGCCCGTGACACGGCCGAGGTGATGACCGGCGCGGGGCTCACGGCGTACCTGCTCCCCCGCCCGCTCCCGACGCCGTTGCTCGCGTTCGCGATCCGTGAGCTCGGGTGCGTCGCGGGCGTGATGGTGACCGCGAGCCACAACCCGCCCCAGGACAACGGCTACAAGGTCTACCTCGGCGACGGCAGCCAGATCGTGCCGCCGGCGGACACCGAGATCGCCGCGCGCATCGCCGCCGTCGGCCCGCTCGCCGACGTGCCCCGTGGCGGTCCCGGCACCACCCTCGACGAGGAGATCGTCGACCGCTACCTCGACACGGTCGCCGGCCTGGCCGACGACGGCCCCCGCGACCTCCGCATCGTCTACACCCCGCTGCACGGCGTGGGCGGCACGACGGTCGCGCAGGTGCTGGAGACCGCCGGGTTCGACGCGCCCCACGTGGTGGAGCAGCAGGAGCAGCCCGACCCCGACTTCCCGACCGTCGCGTTCCCGAACCCCGAGGAGCCCGGCGCGATGGACCTCGCGATGGCGCTCGCCGACCGGCGCGGCGTCGACCTGGTGGTCGCCAACGACCCCGACGCCGACCGCTGCGCCGCCGCGGTGCCCGGCCCGCACGGGTGGCGCATGCTGCGCGGCGACGAGGTCGGCGCCCTGCTGGGGCACGCGCTGCTGAGCCGGGGAAAGCCCGGGACCTACGCCTGCAGCATCGTGTCCTCCTCGCTGCTCGGCAAGATGGCGGCGGCCGCCGGCCGCCCCTACGCCGAGACGCTGACCGGCTTCAAGTGGATCAGCAAGGTCGACGACCTCGCGTTCGGCTACGAGGAGGCGCTGGGCTACTGCGTCGACCCCGAGCACGTGAAGGACAAGGACGGCGTGTCCGCGCTGCTGCTGCTCTGCGAGCTCGCGGCCTCCCTCAAGGCCGAAGGTCGCACGCTCGTCGACGTGCTCGACGACCTCGCGCGCGAGCACGGCCTCCACGCGACCGACCAGCTCTCGGTGCGCGTCACCGACCTGGGCGAGATCGCGGCCGCGATGTCCCGGCTGCGCACCTCGCCCCCGACCACCCTCGGCGACCTCGCAGTCGAGCAGGTCGACGACCTCTCCCTCGGCAGCCCCGACCTGCCCCCGACCGACGGGCTGCGCTACCGCCTCGAGGGCGGTGCCCGCGTGATCGTCCGCCCGAGCGGCACCGAGCCCAAGCTGAAGTGCTACCTGGAGGTCGTGGTCCCCGTGCACCCCGAGGACGGCGTCGACGCCGCGCGCATCGCCGCCGTCGGACGTCTGGACGCCCTGCGCGACGGGATCAAGGCCGCCGCCGGCATCTGAGGTCCGCGCCTCAGAACGCCAGCAGCCACACCAGCCACGCCGCGACGAGCACGGCGCAGCCGGCGATCTCGGGCCAGGCCCAGGTGCGCCGGACGGCCGCGTCGGTCGGGCCGAACCGCTCGCGGTCCTCCTGGGCGAGCTGGGCGATCCGCTCCTCGACGTACACCTGGTAGGTGTTGGCGGCCGTGGGCACGAACTCCTCGCCTCCGCGGACCCGGCGCCGGTTGGCCTTGAGCTTCTGGCGCGCGGTGTAGCCGACCGCCGGCGAGGTGTAGCGCTTGCCGCGGGCCTTGACGGCGACGACCTGCGAGACGGCGACCTGCTCGATCGCGCCGAGCGGGATCTCGTCGGTGTGGAAGATGCCGCGCAGCACCAGCGAGCGCTCGGCCACCCAGATCGCCGGGCGCAGCATCGAGCACCAGACGAGGAGCAGCCCGAGGACGGCGAGGATGGCCACGCCGAGGGGGCGTCCCGCGTCCCACGGGAGCAGGGCGAGCACGAGGATGCCCACCATCACCGCGAGCGCGAAGTAGCCGCTGACCAGGCCGTTGGTCGCGTGGAAGCGTTCGGTCGCGGCGGGTGCCATCGTGCTGTCTCCTGGGTTGTGTCGCATCGCGCGCTCAACCCTATGCTGGGTCGGTGAGCAGCACTTCCACCCTCCCCGGCTCGACGTTCGAGGACGTCACCCGGTCCGAGGCCTCGCTGCGGCGGTTCCTGCACGGGCTGCCCGGCGTCGACCAGGTCGGCGCGGAGGCCCGCGCCGCCGGTCTCGGGACCCGGTCCATCAAGACCACCGCCAAGGAGTTCGCGATCGACCTCGCGATCCGCATGGTCGACCTGACGACGTTGGAGGGCCAGGACACCCCCGGCAAGGTCCGCGCCCTCGCCTCCAAGGCGATGCGGCCCGACCCGGCCGACCCGACCTGCCCGCAGGTCGCGGCCGTCTGTGTCTACCCCGACATGGTCGCGACCGCGCGCGAGACCCTGGGCGACAGCGGCGTGCACGTCGCGTCGGTCGCCACGGCGTTCCCGAGCGGACGGGCCGCACTCGACGTCAAGCTCGCCGACACCCGCGACGCGGTCGAGGCCGGTGCCGACGAGATCGACATGGTCATCGACCGCGGGGCCTTCCTGTCGGGCCGCTACCTGCAGGTCTTCGAGGAGATCGTCGCGGTCAAGCAGGCCTGCCACCGGACCGACGGCGAGAGCGCCCACCTCAAGGTGATCTTCGAGACCGGCGAGCTGCAGACCTACGACAACGTCCGCCGGGCGAGCTGGCTGGCCATGATGGCCGGCGGCGACTTCATCAAGACCTCCACCGGCAAGGTGCAGCCCGCCGCGACCCCGCCGGTCACGATGATCATGCTCGAGGCCGTCCGCGACTTCCGCGAGCAGACCGGCACGATGGTCGGCGTCAAGCCGGCCGGCGGCATCCGCACCACCAAGGACGCGATCAAGTACCTCGTGATGGTCAACGAGGTGGCCGGCCAGGAGTGGCTGGACCCGGACTGGTTCCGCTTCGGCGCCTCGACGCTCCTCAACGACCTGCTGATGCAGCGCACCAAGATGCAGACCGGCCGCTACTCCGGTCCCGACTACTTCACGCTGGACTGATTCCCGATGACAACGCAGGGTTCCCCCTTCGACTACGCCCCCGCGCCCGAGTCGCGCAGCATCGTCGACCTCAAGCCGTCCTACGGCCTGTTCGTCGACGGTCAGTTCGTCGACGGCCACGGCACGTCGTTCAAGACCATCAGCCCGGCCACCGAGGAGGTCCTCGCCGAGGTCGCCGAGGCCGACCAGGCCGACGTCGACGCCGCGGTGAAGGCCGCCCGCCGCGCCTACGACAAGGTCTGGTCGAGGCTGCCGGGGCGCGAGCGCGCGAAGTACCTGTACCGGATCGCGCGGATCATCCAGGAGCGCAGCCGCGAGCTCGCCGTCCTGGAGTCGCTCGACAACGGCAAGCCGATCAAGGAGTCCCGCGACGTCGACGTCCCGACCGTCGCCGCGCACTTCTTCTACTACGCCGGCTGGGCCGACAAGCTCGAGTACGCCGGCCGGGGGCCGAACCCGCAGGCCCTGGGTGTCGCGGGCCAGGTGATCCCATGGAACTTCCCGCTGCTCATGCTGGCCTGGAAGGTCGCTCCCGCTCTCGCCTGCGGCAACACCGTCGTGCTCAAGCCGGCCGAGACCACGCCGCTGACCGCGCTGCTCTTCGCGGAGATCTGCCAGCAGGCCGACCTCCCGCCGGGCGTGGTCAACATCGTCACCGGCGCGGGCGACACGGGCCAGGCACTGGTGAGCCACCCCGACATCGACAAGGTCGCGTTCACGGGCTCGACCGCGGTCGGCAAGGCCATCGCGCGCTCGGTCGCGGGCACCCGCAAGAAGGTCACGCTCGAGCTCGGCGGCAAGGCCGCCAACATCGTCTTCGACGACGCCCCCATCGACCAGGCGGTCGAGGGCATCGTGGACGGGATCTTCTTCAACCAGGGCCACGTCTGCTGCGCCGGCTCGCGGCTGCTCGTGCAGGAGAGCATCGCCGAGGAGCTGCTCGACCGGCTCAAGCGCCGCATGTCGACGCTGCGCATGGGCGACCCGCTGGACAAGAACACCGACATCGGTGCGATCAACTCCGGCGAGCAGCTCAAGCGGATCCGGGAGCTCTCCGACCTCGGCGACGCCGAGGGCGCCGAGCGCTGGGAGGTCGCGTGCGACCTGCCCACCAAGGGCTTCTGGTTCCCGCCGACCCTCTTCACCGGCGTCTCGCAGGCCCACCGCATCGCCCGCGAGGAGATCTTCGGGCCCGTGCTGTCGGTGCTCACCTTCCGCACGCCGTCCGAGGCGGTCGAGAAGGCCAACAACACGCCGTACGGCCTCTCCGCCGGCGTCTGGACCGACAAGGGCTCCCGCATCCTGCACATGGCCAACCAGCTGCGCGCCGGCGTGGTGTGGGCCAACACGTTCAACAAGTTCGACCCGACCAGCCCCTTCGGCGGCTACCAGGAGTCGGGCTACGGCCGCGAGGGCGGCCGCCACGGTCTGGAGGCCTACCTGCGATGAGCGCACGCGTCGACGTCCGCAAGACCTACAAGCTCTACATCGGGGGCGCGTTCCCCCGGTCGGAGTCCGGCTACTCCTACGAGGTGACCGACAGCAAGGGGAAGTTCGTGGCGAACGCCGCCCTCGCCTCGCGCAAGGACGCGCGTGACGCCGTCGTCGCCGCCCGCAAGGCGTTCGGGGGCTGGTCCTCGCGCTCGGCCTACAACCGCTCGCAGATCCTCTACCGCGTCGCCGAGGTGATGGAGGACCGCCGCCCGCAGTTCGTGCAGGCGATCAGCCAGTCCGAGGGCCTGTCCGCCGCCAAGGCCGGCGCCGCGCTCGACGAGGCGATCGACCGCCTGGTCTGGTACGCCGGCTGGGCGGACAAGATCACGCAGGTCGTCGGCAACGCCAACCCGGTCGCCGGGCCGTACTTCAACCTCTCCACGCCCGAGCCGACCGGCGTCGTCGCCGTCCTCGCGCCCCAGGAGTCGAGCCTGCTCGGCCTGGTCAGCGTGGTCGCGCCGGTGATCGTCACCGGCAACACCGTGGTCGTGGTCTCGTCCTACGAGCGGCCGCTGCCCGCGGTGACCTTCGCCGAGGTGCTGGCGACCTCCGACGTCCCCGGCGGCGTCGTCAACATCCTCACCGGCGCGGCGGCGACCATCGGGCCCTGGCTGGCATCCCACATGGACGTCAACGCCCTCGACCTCACCGGCGTCGCCGGGCAGCCCGGACTCGCGGCCGAGCTCGAGGTGGCCGCGGCCGACAACCTCAAGCGGGTCCGCCGCGCACCGGACGCCGAGCCGGACTGGACGCTCGACCCCGGCCTGGAGCCGATGACGGCGTTCCTGGAGACCAAGACGGTCTGGCACCCGATCGGCGTCTGACCTGAGGTGAAGGCTCGCGTCATCGTGCTGGCCGGCCCCTCGGGTGCCGGCAAGTCCCGCCTCGCCGAGCGCATGGGCCTCCCGGTCCTGCGCCTCGACGACTTCTACAAGGACGGCGGCGACCCGTCGCTCCCCCTCATCACCGAGGGGGCGAACGCCGGCATCCCCGACTGGGACGACCCGGCCTCCTGGCTGCTCGACGACGCCATGGCCGCGCTCGACGAGCTGTGCCGCACCGGGCGCACCGAGGTGCCGATCTACGACATCTCGACCAGCTCGCGCCGAGGCTCGCACGTCGTGGACCTCGCCGGCCACGACCTCTTCGCCGCCGAGGGCATCTTCGCCCAGGAGATCGTGCCGCACTGCCGCGAGGCGGGCATCCTGGCGGCGGCGTACTGCGTGCGCCAGCACCCGATGCTGACGTTCTGGCGCCGGCTGACCCGCGACCTGCGCGAGCACCGCAAGCCGCCGCTGGTGCTGGTGCGCCGTGGGCTCGCCCTGATGCGCGACCAGCAGCGCGTCGTGGAGCACGCGGTCGGGCTCGGCTGCCGGCCGGTGACCGGCGACCAGGCGTACGCCGACGTGCAGGCCGAGCTGGTCTCGTGACCTCGCGCTGGCCGCGTCAGCCGGACTCCCGCACCTGCGGGCCGTCGGTCGTCGTGGTCCGCGAGGGACTGCCCGGTCCGTGGCCGGACTTCGCCGCCCGGGTGCTCACCACGCACCGCGAGCTCAACCGGGCCTGGCCTCGCGCGCTCGGGACGACGCCCTGGGCGATCGCCCGCCGCCTCGGCGGCCGGGTGCGCCGCTACCGCCGCACGGAGGTGCTCGCCGCGCTGCCCGAACCCGTGCCCGTCTACCTCGGCAGCCGGTGGCTGCCCCGGCACGTCGTGCTGGTCGTGGACCAGCGCGACGGTGAGCCCCTCGTCTACGACCCCGCGCGCGGCGCGGTCGTGCCGATGGCGACGTCGCGCTGGAGGCACCGCTGGTTCGCGGTGCTGCCCAGCTGACTAGCTGAGTGCCTTGGCCTTGAGGGCGTCGAACTCCTGCTGGCTGATCGCGCCCGAGTCGAGCAGACCCTTGGCCCGCGCGATCTCGTCGGCCGGCGAGCTGCTGCCCGCGGAGACCGAGCGGATGTAGGCCTCGGTGTCCGCCTGCGCCGCCCGGGCGGCCGCGACGTTGCGCTCGGCCATGCCGTGCCCACGCGCGATCAGGTACACCAGCGAGGTGAGGATCGGGAAGAAGATGAGGAAGAAGACCCACACCGCCTTCAACCAGCCGCTGGTGCCCTTGTCGCGGAACAGATC
>JAEZKN010000014.1 GCA_023415395.1 Actinomycetes bacterium | reverse complement strand
CTGGTGCCTGCCCGGCAAGGTCGGTGGGGCGGTCGGTGCCGGCTGGCGGTGACCTGGGCGCCGAATGGGCGGTGGAGAAGGTGGACAGCTCACCGCCAGCCGGGCGCGCCCGGGGCCGGTGCCGGCGGGCGGTGACCTGGGCACCGAATGGGCGGTGGAAAGGGTGGACAGCTCACCGCCGGCCCGGCCGACCCCGCTGGCCCGGCCCGCCCGTCAGTCCTTCTCGTAGCGCGGGTCGACCTGCTCGGCGTCGATGCCGAGCAGCTCGGCGACCTGCTCGACGCCGATGGTGAGGACGAGGGCCTCGAGGTCCTCGCGGGTCTCGGCCCGGTGCTCGATGGGGCGGCGGAAGAGGACGAGGCGGGTGGGGGCGGTGCCGGAGCCGCGCACGAGCGAGGAGAGCGGCACCGTGCCGGGGTCCCAGTCGTCGGGGAGCTGCGGCGTGTCCTCGACGGCGTACTCCACCAGGCCGAGCCGGTCCTGCCAGCGCTCGTCGATGTCGGTCACGATGCCGAGCGCGATGTCGTCGAAGCGCTCGCGGCGGGTGCGGGTCTCCGGGCGGCCGGGGGTCCGGGGGAGGACGGCGGGGCCGCGCATCCCGCGGCCACGGCGGTCCCGCTGACGAGGCTTGCGATCCACGCAGCGAGCCTAATCCGCGCGGGACCGGGCGGGGGGTACCGTCTGCGGCGTGAGTCCTGCCCGCCGTTGTTCGCGCACCGCCTGCGGCCGGCCCGCGGTGTGCACGCTGACCTATGTCTACGCGGACCAGACGGCGGTCCTCGGCCCGCTCGCGACCTACGCCGAGCCGCACGCCTACGACCTCTGCGAGCAGCACAGCGAGCGGCTCAGCGCCCCCCGCGGCTGGGAGGTCCTGCGGCTCGCCGTCGACCCCGCTGCCCAGGGTCCCTCGAGCGACGACCTGCTCGCGCTCGCCGACGCCGTCCGGGAGGCCGCACGCCCCGCGCCCCCGGCACAGGTCCCGCGCACGGAGGAGACCGGCCGCGAGGTCGCCCGCCGCGGCCACCTCCGGGTCCTCACCTCCGACTGAGCGCGCACTAGAGTTCCGGCCATGGCCGACACCCTCGACCCGGCGAACGTGCACGCGGTCTTCAAGGCGTACGACGTCCGCGGCACCGTGCCCGACCAGGTCGACGAGACGCTGGCCCGGGCCACCGGTGCGGCGTTCGTGCGTGTCACCGGGGCGACGACCGTGGTCGTCGGCCACGACATGCGGCCCAGCTCCCCGGGCATGGCGGGGGCGTTCGCGGACGGGGCCAGCGCGTCCGGCGCCGACGTCGTGATGATCGGCCTGGCCTCGACCGACCAGCTCTACTTCGCCTCCGGCCACCTCGGCCACCCCGGCGCGATGTTCACCGCGAGCCACAACCCGGCGCAGTACAACGGCATCAAGATGTGCCGCAGCCACGCCCAGCCGATCGGCATGGAGACCGGCCTGGCCGACATCCGCGACCTCGCGCTGGAGGAGCAGCGTCCGGCCGCGGCCCCCGGCGAGATCACCGAGCACGACGTGCTCGAGGCGTACGCCGCCCACCTGCTCTCCCTGGCCCCGGTCGCCGGGCGACGGCTCAAGGTCGTGGTCGACGCGGGCAACGGCATGGCCGGTCACACCGCTCCCGCGGTCTTCGAGCGGCTCGGTGACCAGGTGGAGCTGGTGCCGATGTACTTCGAGCTCGACGGCACCTTCCCCCACCACGAGGCCAACCCGATCGAGCCGGGGAACCTCCGCGACCTGCAGGCCCGCGTGCTGGCGGAGTCCGCCGACGTCGGCCTGGCCTTCGACGGCGACGCCGACCGCTGCTTCCTCGTCGACGAGCGCGGCCGCCTGGTCTCGCCCTCGACGCTGACCGCGCTCATCGCCGCCCGCGAGCTGGCCAAGGAGCCGGGCGCGACGGTGATCCACAACCTGATCACCAGCCGCGCCGTGCCCGAGATCGTCGAGGAGCTCGGCGGGACCCCGGTCCGCACCCGGGTCGGCCACTCCTACATCAAGGCGACGATGGCCGAGACCGGCGCGATCTTCGGCGGCGAGCACAGCGGCCACTTCTACTTCCGAGACTTCTGGCGCGCCGACTCCGGCATGCTGGCCGCCTTGCACACGATGGCCGCCCTGGCCGAGACCGATCAGCCGCTCTCCGCGCTGCTGGCCGAGTACGAGCGCTACTTCGTCAGCGGCGAGATCAACAGCGAGGTCGCCGACCCCGCCGCGGTGATGGCCGAGATCGAGGCGACGTACGCCGCGCAGGACGGTGTGTCCGTCGACCACCTCGACGGCCTGAGCGTGAGCCATGCCGACTGGGCCTTCAACGTCCGTCCGTCCAACACCGAGCCGCTGCTGCGACTCAACGCGGAGGGACGCGACGAGGCCACGATGGCCGAGATCCGCGACCGTGTACTGACCGAGATCAGGAGAGACCGATGAACCTCCCGGCGAACATCGACCCCGAGCTGCTGAAGATCATCGTCTGCCCGGCCTGCCGGTCCGAGCT
>JAEZKN010000492.1 GCA_023415395.1 Actinomycetes bacterium | reverse complement strand
CTCCACCACCGAGCAGAGCGCCGAGCAGAGCGCCGCGCCGTCGCGTCCGGCCAAGCGCGAGAAGGTCGGCGAGCTCGCGCCGCTCCCCCGCGCCGCGGCCGACGCGCACCTGCTCGACCCGGACCGGATGCCGAGGTTCGGCGGCCGCACCTGGAAGCTCGGGTCCGGCAGCGACCCGGGTGCCGTCGGCGCCTGCCAGAAGACCGAGCTCGAGACGATCGGCGCCCTGGAGGCGGTCAGCCGGCGGTTCACCGCCGACCGCGGCGGGGCGGCCGTGCAGGTCGTCGCCCGCTTCCCCGACGCCAAGACCGCGTGGCGGGCCCACCGGGTGCTCGTCGCCTGGCGCGACGACTGCGAGCAGCGGGTGCGCGACTCGACCGTGGGGCCGATCACGCCGGTCACGGTCAGGACGGGCAAGGCCGAGAGCTACGTCGGCTCGTTCCGGGCTCGCTCCGCCGGCCTGGGGATCCTCCGCTCGGGCACCTACCTCACCCTCGTGGAGATCGCCGCGGGACGCGAGGCCTACCCCACGAGGTGGGACCCGTCCCGCGTCGCGCTGCGCCGGATCGCCCGGACCTTCTAGCGCTCGCTCAGAGCCGGTTGAAGCGGCGGGCCTCCGCGACGACGCACTCGAAGATCCCGCGCTCCAGCGCCGCGCCCTCGCGGCGCACGGCAGTGGCGGCGAGCTCGATCAACCGGTCCAGCCGCACCTCGCTGGGGCGGCGCCGGCGGTCCCACCCGCCGGTGCCGACGTCCATCCAGTGGCGGCCGTGCCGGGCCTCCTGGGCGGCGTCACGGTCGTGGTCCTTGCTGGTGAGCATCAGCCCGAGCAACCGGTCGCCGTCGCGGCCGATGAGCAGCACGGGGCGGTCCTTGCCCTGCCGCGGGTCGTCCTCGTAGGGCACCCAGCCCCAGACGACCTCACCGGGGTCCGGACGGCCGTCGGCCCGCGGCGCGTAGGAGACCGCCGTCGTGGCGGCGGTGGCGCGCGGACGACGGCGGAGGAGGCGACGCAGCATGCCGGTCAAGATAGTGCCGGTCGAGAGAGAGGAGTACGCCGGACCGGGAGCGCCTCACGGCGCGTGGCCGCTCGTAGCGGCTTATTGTGGGACCCGGGGCTGCCGCAGCCCGACGTACTCCGCGAGAAGTGTAACGACCTCACCCCAGGCCTTGTTCCAGCTCGACGTGGCCGGCCGCCTCGAGCTGCTCGGAGAGCATCAGCATCCGCTGGACCTCGAGGTGCGAGGCGGTGTGGAGAGCGGCACGCCCGGCGGCGACGACCCGCGCGAAGGCCGCCGCGCGGAGCAGGACGTCGGCGAAGTCGCTGCCGGCGATCCCCCGCAGGACCTCGTCGACCATGCCGCGGACCTCGTCGGGCCCCGGCGGGTCGGCGACCCCCGCCACCACGCGCGCGACCTGGGCACTGCGCCGGCCGGCCTCGAACTCGCGGGCGACGCCCGCCGGGTCGGCGTACACCCACGAGCGCAGCAGGTAGAGCCGCCACAGGCAGCCCGCGAGGGAGTCGGCGGGAGCGCCGGACCACACCTCGGCGATGGTCTCGATCCCCTCGGTCTCGGCGAGGTGCTGGAGCCGGTCGGCGACCTCGGCGTCGCCCGTCGCGCGGGCACCTCGGACCAGCAGCGCGGCGGCGCGGTCGGCCGCCTCCCTGACCAGCGCGGGGTCGGCGCCGCCGACGAGCGCCTCGAAGAAGGTGCCGCCGGGCGTCATCGGGCGGTGGTGCCGGCGCGGCTCGCTCACTCCGTCACCCTACGGGGCACCCTACGGGCCGAGCGTGCGTCGGATGCGCTGGTCGCTGACCGGGGTCGGCGTGCCGAGCTGCTGGGCCCAGAGCGAGACGCGGTACTCCTCCAGCATCCACCGCACCTGCCGCAGGCGCTCGCCCGGAGGGCGTCCCTCGGGCAGCGCCTCGAGCTGGTGGAGGTAGGCGCCCTGCAGGTCGGCGATCTGGTCCATCAGCTGGCGGTCGCGGTTGACCTGGCCCTCGAGCTTGGCGCGGCGCTGCTCGAGCGCGGCCAGGTAGGTCGGGAAGCGCCGCAGCTGGGCGACCCCGGCCTCAGCGATGAACCCGCGGTGCACCAGGCGTCCGAGCTGGGCGCGCATGTCGGTCAGCGCGGGCAGGACGACGAGGTCGGCGCGGCCGCTGAGCGCCTTCTCCGCGCGGCGCCAGGCGTCGAGCACCCGCATCACGTCGGCCATCACCCCGCGCACGTGCGCCTCGAGGTCGCGTCCGGCCTCCGCCCTCAGGGCGTGGTAGGACGCCTCGTCGCGCACCGGCGGGCGCGCGTCGACCGCGGCGCCGACCACGGCCGCCCGGACGTCCTCGAGGAGCTCGCCGACGGTCGGGTAGGGCGACCCGGCCAGGCCGAGCTTCTCGGCGTTGGTGAGCCCGTCCAGCACCGGCTTGACCGGCGAGGGCAGCTCGAGCAGCAGCAGGCGGCGTACCCCCAGGCGGTGGCGGGCCTCCTGCTCCTCGGCGGTGCCGAAGACCTGGAGGCCGACGGTCTCGCCCTCGTCGACGAGCGCGGGGAAGACCTGCACCTCGTGGCCCGCGCGGCGCTGGGTGAACGACGTGGCGATGGTGCCGAACACCCAGCTGGTCTCCCCCGTGCGCGCCAGGCCGCTCTCGGACGCGACCTCGCGCATCGCCTCGGCGAACTTCGGCCGCAGCGGCTCCTTCAGCGCGTCGAGGTCCTTGCCGCGGGCCTGCTCCCGGCCGTCGTCGCCGACGACGCGGTAGGTCGGACGCAGGTGCTCGGGCACCTTCGACCAGTCCCAGGCGTCGCGGGGCACGACGACCCCGGTGGTGGCGCGGCACCAGCGCTCCAGCGCGTCGAGCAGCGGCTCCTCCCCCGGCGGCACCGCCGCGAGGAACTCGCGGGCCTTGTTGGGGGCGGGCACGAAGCTCACCCGCAGGCTCTTGGGCAGGCTGCGGATCAGGCTGGTGACCAGCTCCTCGCGCAGGCCCGGGACGTTCCAGGAGAAGTCGTCGGCCTCGACCCGGTTGAGCGTCGCCACCGGGACGTCGATGGTCAGGCCGTCGTCGGCCGCGCCGGGCTCGAAGTGGTAGCTGATCGGGAAGGTCAGCCCCTCGGCCTCCCACTGCTCGGGGTAGTCGGCGGCGCTGATCTCTTCCGCGGTGTCGTGCGTGAGCATCGCCGGGTCGAAGGTGAGCAGGCGGCCGTTGCGCTGGCGCTCCTGCTTCCACCACTGGTCGAAGTGCGCGCCGCTGACGACGTCGGCCGGGATCCGCTGGTCGTAGAAGTCGAACAGCGTGTGCTCGTCGACCACGATGTCGCGCCGTCGGGCGCGGTGCTCGAGCTCCTCGGCCTCCTCGAGCAGCCGGCGGTTGGTGTCGAGGAACCGGTGGCCCCCTCGTTGACTCTGCGACCACTCGCCGTACACGAGCGCGTGCCGGATGAAGAGCTCCCGGGCGAGGGCGGGATCGACCTTGCCGAACGCCACGAGGCGGTCGCTGACGAGCGGGACGCCGTACAACGTGACCCGCTCGTGGGCCACGACCGAGGCGCGCTTCTTGCTCCAGTGGGGCTCGGAGTAGGTGCGCTTGACCAGGTGCGCGCCGATCCGCTCGGCCCACTCCGGCTTGATGGCGGCGTTCTGGCGCGCCCACAGGCGGCTGGTCTCGACGAGCTCACCGGCCATGACGAACTGCGGGTTCTTCCGGTGCAGCCCGCTGCCGGGGAAGATCGCGAACCTGGTGCCGCGGGCGCCGACGTACTCCCGCGGCCCGCGACGACGCTCGGTGGTCGAGCCTGTCGAGACCCGCTCCTCGAGCAGCCCGATGTGGCTCAGCAGCCCGGCGAGCAGCGCCTGGTGGATGCCGTCGGCGTCGGGGTTGTCCGCCGGGTGACCGACCTGGATGTCCATCTCCTTGCACACCTGGCGCAGCTGGGACTCGAAGTCCTGCCACTCGCGCACGCGCAGGTAGTTGAGGAACTCCCGACGGCACATCCGGCGGAACGCCGAGGAGGAGAGCTCGCGCTGCTGCTCCTTGAGGTAGCGCCACAGGGCGAGCCAGGTGAGGAAGTCGCTGCCCTCGGTCTTGAACCGGGCATGGAGCTGGTCGGCCTGCGCCTGTTCCTTGGGGTGGTCGGCCCCGGGCCGCTCGCGCGGGTCCTGCAGCGAGAGCGCGGCGGCGATCACGATCACCTCCCGCACGCAGCCCAGGCGCTCGGCCTCCAGGATCATCCGGGCCAGGCGCGGGTCGATCGGCAGGCGGGCGAGGCGGCGGCCGACCTTCGAGAGCTTGCCGTCGCGCAGGGCCCCCAGCTCCTCGAGCAGCTGGACGCCGGCGGTGACGTTGCGCCGGTCCGGCGGCTCGACGAACGGGAAGCGAGCGATGTCGCCGAGGCCGAGCGAGGCCATCTGGAGGATGACGCTGGCCAGGTTGGTGCGCAGGATCTCGGGGTCGGTGAACTCGGGCCGACCCTCGAAGTCCTCCTCGGAGTAGAGCCGGATCGCGATGCCGGCCTCGACCCGGCCGCACCGCCCGGAGCGCTGGTTGGCCGAGGCCTGGCTGATCGGCTCGATCGGCAGCCGCTGCACCTTGGTGCGCACGGAGTAGCGGCTGATCCGGGCGACGCCGGTGTCGACGACGTACCTGATGCCCGGGACGGTCAGCGAGGTCTCGGCGACGTTGGTCGCGAGCACGACCCGGCGCACCGAGGCGCCGTGGGAGGAGAACACCTTGTGCTGCTCCGCGGCGGACAGGCGCGAGTAGAGCGGCACGATCTCGGTCCGCGGCAGGTCCTTCATGGCGTCCGCGGTGTCGCGGATCTCGCGCTCGCCGGGCAGGAAGACCAGCACGTCGCCGGGGCCCTCGGCCGACAGCTCCTTGACCGCGTCGACGATGGCCTCGGTCTGGTCGCGGACGACGACCTCGCCCTCACCGTCCACGTCCTCCTGGCCGTCCTCGTCGAAGGACATGAGGGGGCGGTAGCGGATCTCGACGGGGTAGGTGCGGCCCGAGACCTCGACCACCGGGGCGTCGAAGTGCTTCGCGAACCGCTCGACGTCGATGGTCGCAGAGGTGATGACCAGCTTCAGGTCGGGCCGCTTGGGGAGCAGCCGCCTGAGGTAGCCGAGCAGGAAGTCGATGTTGAGGCTGCGCTCGTGGGCCTCGTCGATGATGATCGTGTCGTAGCGCTTCAGCATCCGGTCGCGCTGCAGCTCGGCGAGCAGGATGCCGTCGGTCATCAGCTTGACCCGGCTGTTCCTCGAGGTCCGGTCGGTGAAGCGGACCTGGTAGCCGACCAGGTCGCCCAGCTCGGTCCCGAGCTCGCTCGCGATCCGCTCGGCGACCGAGCGCGCGGCGATCCGGCGCGGCTGGGTGTGGCCGATCCGGCCGTTCGTCCCGCGGCCGAGCTCGAGGCAGATCTTCGGCAGCTGGGTGGTCTTGCCCGACCCGGTCTCCCCTGCCACGATCACGACCTGGTGGTCGCGGATGGCCGCCGCGATGTCGTCGCGGCGCTGGGTGACCGGCAGCTCCGGCGGATACGTGATCTGGAGCTCCTCGGACATGACCGGACCCATTCTGCCAACCCGGTCCACTCGTGTGCCGCGTCGGCGCGATAGAACGTGTTCTAGTATCGGCGGCATGACGGAGGGACGGGAGTACGACGTCGTCGTGGTCGGGTCCGGCGGGGGCGCCATGACGGGGGCGTTCCTGGCCCAGAAGGCCGGGCTGCGCACGGTCGTGGTCGAGAAGACCGCGCTGCTGGGCGGCACCTCGGCCTACTCCGGAGGGGCGTGCTGGCTGCCGGGCACCCAGGTGCAGCGGCGAGCCGGGATCCCGGACTCGACCGAGGGCGCGCGCGACTACCTGCGCGCGATCCTCGAAGACCCGGACGAGGCCAGGGTCGAGGCGTTCCTCGCCCACGCACCGGCCCTGGTCGCCGAGCTCGAGGCGGACGCCGCGATCGACTTCGCGTGGCTGCCGTTCCCGGAGTACTACGACGCGCCCGGACGGGTGCCCTCGGGCCGCTCGATCCAGCCGACCGACGTCAGGCGCGGCGACCTCCCCGAGCGGGTCGGCGCACTGGCCCGGCCGCCGGGCGAGCGCGACCGGGCCGGCGCGGGCGGGCGCAGCACCCTCAGTGGCGGGCAGGCGCTGAT
>JAEZKN010000398.1 GCA_023415395.1 Actinomycetes bacterium | reverse complement strand
CGGCCTGACCGCGGCCCGACTGCGCCGACTTACCCGACTGCCCCGACTGCCCCGCGGCCGCGGGCTTGCCGCTGCGTCGACCGCGGGAGCGGTTGCGACCGCCGCCTCCGCCCGCCGCCGGGCGCTTGGCCGGCGTCTCGGGGGCCGCGACGACCAGGCCGCCGGGGACCAGGGTCCGCTCGCCGGGGGCGAGCTGGACCAGCACCGGGTGGCTGGCGTCGTGCACCCGCGTGGTGGTCGGCTTGATGCCGGCCGCCCGGGTGAGCTGGCGGACGTCGCGGACCTGCTCGTCGGTCATCAGCGTGATGACCGTGCCCTTGGCACCCGCGCGCGCCGTACGCCCGGAGCGGTGCAGGTAGGCCTTGTGCTCGACCGGCGGGTCGGCGTGGACGACCAGGGCCACGTCATCGACGTGGATGCCGCGGGCCGCGATGTCGGTGGCGACGAGCGTGGTGGCCCGGCCGCTGTGGAAGGCGTCCATGTTGCGCGTGCGGGCGCCCTGGCTCAGGTTCCCGTGGAGCTCGACGGTCGGCACGCCCTTGCTGTTGAGCTGGCGGGTGAGCGCCTTGGCGCCGTGCTTGGTGCGCGTGAAGACGACCGTGCGGCCCGGCGCGCTGGCCAGGTCGACGAGCACGGGCACGCGGTGCTCGCGGGCCAGGTGCAGGACGTGGTGGTCCATCGCGGCGACCGGCGACTGCGCCGAGTCGGCCTGGTGGGTCACGGGGCTGCTCAGGAACCGCTTGACCAGGACGTCGATCGCGTTGTCCAGCGTGGCCGAGAAGAGCAGCCGCTGACCGGTCTTCGGGGTCTGGTCGAGCAGGCGGCGCACGGCGGGCAGGAAGCCGAGGTCGGCCATGTGGTCGGCCTCGTCGAGCACGGTGACCTCGACGGCGCCGAGGTCGCAGTGCCCCTGGCCGATGAGGTCCTCGAGCCGGCCGGGGCAGGCCAGGACGATGTCGGCACCGCGGCGCAGGCCCTGGACCTGCGGGTTCTGGCCGACGCCGCCGAAGACGGTCCGCGTGGTCAGGCCGGCGGCCTCGGCGAGCGGGGCGAGGGACTCCTCGATCTGGCCGACCAGCTCGCGGGTCGGGGCGAGGACGAGGGCGCGGGGGCGCCGCGGCTGGGCCTTGCCGCCGGAGGCGACCAGGCGCGCGACGAGCGGCACGAGGAAGGCGTAGGTCTTGCCCGAGCCGGTGCGGCCGCGGCCGAGCACGTCGCGCCCGGCGAGGGAGTCGGGCAGCGTCGCCGCCTGGATCGGGGTGGGTGTGGTGATGCCGCGGGTCGCGAGGACGGCGGCGAGGTCTGCGGGCACGCCGAGGTCGGCGAAGCCCGCGGAGGGCATGGAGGACAAGAGAGATTCACTAACTGCTGGGGTGTCTCGCCAGCATGAAGTCCGAGATGGCGCAGGAGCGTGTCCGCGCGGGGCCCGAGGCAAGACAGAACGGGCGACTGGGTCCAGCCTACGGGATCCGTCCCGAATTCAGCGAAACGTGAGCACGCCGTCGTCGAGGGGGTCGTGGTTGATCGAGCGGACGTCGCGCAGGAAGTTCTGCCGCAGCCTCCACGGCTCCCGGTCGCCCTGGCGCGGCAGCTCGTCCAGCGCGCGGAGGATGTAGCCGGAGCTGAAGTCGATCAGCCGCTCCTCACCCACCGACGGGTCGCGGGGCGCGACCACGCGGCGTACGCCGTGCTCGTCCATGTGGGTGAGCAGGCGGCAGACGAAGTCGGCGACGAGGTCGGCCTTGAGCGTCCACGACGCGTTGGTGTAGCCGACGGTGAAGACGAAGTTGGGGACGTCGCTGAGCATCAGGGCCTTGTAGGTGAGCGTGTCCTGCATCTTCACCTCGCGGCCGTCCACCGTGAGCCGCATGCCGCCCATCGCCTTGATCTTCAGGCCGGTGGCGGTGACGACGACGTCGGCCTCGAGCTCCGCGCCCGACCGCAGCCGGATGCCGCGCTCGGTGAAGGTGTCGACGTGGTCGGTGACCACCGACGCCTTGCCGGAGCGGAACGCCTGGAAGAGGTCGCCGTCGGGGACGAAGCACAGCCGCTGGTCCCACGGGTTGTACGCCGGCTTGAAGTGCGTGTCGACGTCGATCTCCGGCGGCAGCTGCTGGGCGACGCCCTTGCGCAGCAGCCGCTTGACCAGCTCGGGCCGGCGCTTGGAGAGCTGGAAGAACAAGGTGGCGACGAGGATGGCCTTGGCGCGCACGATCCGGTAGCGCACGGCGCTCGGCAGCCAGCCCAGCCGGGTGGCGACCGGGTCGCGGCCGGGCAGCGAGAGGACGTAGGTCGGCGAGCGCTGCAGCATCGTGACGTGCTCGGCGCCGCTTCCAGCCATCGCCGGCACCAGCGTCACGGCGGTCGCTCCGGAGCCGATCACCACGACCTTCTTGCCCGTGTGGTCGAGGTCCTCGGGCCAGTGCTGCGGGTGCACGACCGTGCCCCGGAAGTCGGCCTGGCCGGGGAACTGCGGCGCGTAGCCCTCGTCGTAGTCGTAGTAGCCGCCGCACGCCCACAGCAGGTTCGTGGTGAAGGTGAGGCGCTCGCCGTCGCGGTCGACCTCCACGGTCCACCGGCTCGTCGCGGAGTCCCAGCTCGCGCCGACGACGCGGTGCCGGTAGCGGATGAGCCGGTCGACGCCGTACTCCCGGGCGACGGTGCGGAGGTAGTCGAGGATCGAGGACCCGTCGGCCAGCGCGACGTCGCCCTCCCAGTGCCGCCACTTGAACCCGAAGGTGAACATGTCGGAGTCCGAGCGGATGCCGGGATAGCGGAACAGGTCCCACGTGCCGCCGCTCACCTCCCTGGCCTCGAGCACCGCGAGGGTGCGGCCCGGGTGCTCGGTGCGCAGGCGCGCAGCCGCGCCGATGCCCGAGAGCCCGGCACCGACGATCAGGACGTCGACGTGCTCGGTCATGCCGGGCACTCTACTGAATATCTGTCAACAAGCCTAGGCCTGCACGGCGGCACCGCTGGCGATGAGCTCGTCGACCCCGTCGATGCCCCAGGCGGCGAGCGCCTCGCGCGTGCTGTCGCCGGCGTTCTCGGCCGGTCGGCCGATGGTGGCCTCGGTGCGACTGAAGCGGGGCGCGGGCGCCGGCTGGAGGTAGCCGTCGCGGTGGACGAGCGTGCCGCGGGCCTTGATGTGCGGGTGCTCGGCCGCCTCCGTCAGCGGGATGATGCCGGCCACGCAGGCGTCGGTGCCCTCGAAGACCTCCACCCACTCGGCCTGCGTGCGCTCCTTGAACTTCTCCGTGAGGAGCGCGCGCAGCGCGTCGGCCTGCGCCGGGTCCCAGCGGTCCGGGGCGATGTCCTTGACGCCCAGGAGGTCGAGGAAGGCGTCGTAGAACTGCGGCTCGAGCGCCCCCACCGACATGTGCTTGCCGTCGGAGGTCTCGTAGATGTCGTAGTACGGCACGCCGCCGTCGAGCATGTTGGAGACGCGCTCCTCCGTGAACCCGCCGCCGGCCAGGAACGCCGCGGTCATGGTGTTGAGGTGCGCGGTGCCGTCGACGATCGCAGCGTCGACGACCTGCCCCTGGCCGCTCCGGCTCGCCTCGAGGAGGGCGGCGAGGATGCCGATGACGAGGTAGGTCGACCCGCCGCCGAAGTCGCCGACCAGGTTGGCCGGGAAGTGCGGGCGGGTCTTGTCCTGGCCGAGCCCGTGCAGCGCGCCGGTGATCGCGATGTAGTTCATGTCGTGGCCGGCAGCCTGGGCGAACGGTCCGTCCTGGCCCCACCCCGTCATCCGGCCGTAGACCAGCCGCTCGTTGCGCCGCCGGCAGTCCTCGGGCCCGAAGCCCAGGCG
>JAEZKN010000380.1 GCA_023415395.1 Actinomycetes bacterium | reverse complement strand
GCGACACTGCTGGCCGCCGTCCGGGCCCTCGACGCCGCCGGACTGACGGTCGACGACGTGCTGCTGCGGCGCCCGACGCTCGACGAGGTCTTCCTCCACCTGACCGACCCGACCGAAGGGAGCCCCGCATGACCGCCCTCCGTCAGGGCCTGCTGATGGCCCAGCGCGACCTCAAGCACTGGCAGCGAGAGCCGTGGGGGCCGCTCTTCGCGATCGCGTTCTCGCTGATGCTGCTGCTCGTCTTCGGCTACCTCTTCGGCGGCGCGATCGAGGTGCCGGGCGGCGGGGACTACCTGGCCTACCTCCTGCCGGGCATGTTCGCGCTCACCATGCTCTTCGGGGTCGAGACGACGATGGCCGCGGTCACCGAGGACGCGAAGCGCGGCATCACCGACCGCTTCCGGTCCATGCCGATCACGAGCGTCGCGGTCCCGCTCGGCCGGTCGGTCGCGGACCTGCTCGGCTCCGCGGCCCAGCTGGCCGTGCTGGTGGTCGGCGGCCTGGTCCTCGGCTGGCGGGTCGAGGGCGGCGCCGTGTCCGCCGCGCTGGCGGTCGGGCTGCTGCTGTGGCTGCGCTTCGCGGTGCTCTGGATCGGGATCTACCTGGGCCTCGTCCTGCGCGGGGAGGGCGGGCTCGCGGCCGTCCAGGTGCTGGTGTGGCCGCTGGCCTTCACGTCGAACCTCCTCGTCGCGCCCGAGACCATGCCCGGCTGGCTGGGCGCGCTCGCCCAGCTCAACCCGGTCTCGGCGACGGCCGCCGCGTCCCGCGAGCTCTTCGGCAACCCGACCGGCATCACCGACGGCCTGCTCGCCGAGCACGCCGTCCTCGTCGCGCTCGCCTGGCCCGCCGTGCTGGCCGCGGTGTTCCTGCCGCTGTCCGCCCGGGCCTACCGGCGGCTGTCGCGGTAGGTGTGGAGCCAGGTCAGCGTCGGATGCGCCACGCCCAGACCGCCGGCGCCGACTCGACGTTGCCGACCGCGTCGACCGCGCGCACCCGGAAGACGTGCCGGCCGGCGCCGAGCCGCTGGTAGGTCGTCGCGGTCGTGCACGGTCGCCAGGAGCGCCGGTCCAGGCGGCACTGGAACGTCGCACCCGGCTCGTCGGCCACGAAGGCGAACCGGGCGACCCGCTTGCCCGTCCGCTTCGCCGGCTTGACCGTGATGGTCGTCTCCGGGGCCGTGGTGTCGACCCGGAAGCGCCGGGCGGCCGGCGAGAGGTCGGTGTTCCCGGCCGCGTCGGTCGCCCGGACCTCGACGGTGTGCGAGCCGTCCGGCAGCCTCGGCGTCGTGTGCGGGGACGCGCACGTCGTCCACGCCCCGCCGTCGACCCGGCACTCGAAGGTGGACCCGGTCTCCGAGGAGACGAACTCCAGGACCGGGCGCGGGTTCGACGTCACCCCGCCCGGTCCGGCCGTGATCGTCGTCTCCGGCGCCGTGGTGTCCGGCGGGGGCGGGGTCGAGACCGTGAACGTCTGCGACTGCGGCGTCGGATCGACGTTGCCCGCCGCGTCGACTGCTCGCACGTCGAAGGTGTGGTCGCCGTCGGGGAGCCACGCGGTCGTGTGGGGCGACGTGCACGGCACCCACGGTCCGCCGTCGACGCGGCACTCGAAGGTCGACCCGGCCTCGGTGGAGACGAAGGAGAACGTCGGCGTGTGGTTCGTCGTCGGGCTGGTCGGGCCGTCGGTCAGCGAGACCTGAGGCGCGACCGTGTCCACGGCGAACGATCGTGACGCCGGGGTGGGGTCGGTCCGGCCGTTCGCCCCCGTGGCACGCACCGCGAAGGTGTGCGGCCCGTCGCCGAGCAGCGGGGTCGTGTGCGGCGACGTGCACGCCGCCCAGGGGCCGGCGTCGACCTGGCACTCGAAGGTCGCGTCCTCCGTCGTCGCCGTGAACCCGAACGTCGGGGTGGCGGCCGCCGTGACACCCGTCGGACCGCTGGTGATGGAGGTGTCCGGCGGGGGCGCGGCGCAGGTGCCGATGCTGACGTCGTCGAGCAGCCACCCCAGGGCCGCGTAGTCGCTGTCGGTGCCGATCCGCCAGCGGAACGCCACCTCCTGGCCGGCCAACGAGGTGAGTGCGACCCGGGTCGAGCCGAAGCCGTTGCTCTCCCGGACGAAGCCCGACCGCCCGCCGAGCGGGTTGCCGTAGCGGTTGTCGACGGTGCCCGTGTAGCCGCCCGCGCCGGCGGGCGCGGCCATCAGCGCACCGGCGTCGGTCCAGGTGGCGCCGCCGTCCGTCGTGTACTCGAGCACGCCGCCGTCGTAGGACCCGCTGGTGTCCTCCTCGAAGGCGTAGGCATGGTTGAAGTGCAGGTAGGCGTCCGCCGGCACGGTCACCGCCGTGCTCATCCGGGCGAAGGAGTCCGTCCGCGTGGCCAGGTTCCTGCCGTAGAGGACGGTGTCGCCGCTGGTCGCGTAGCCCGTGGCGCTGCTCCAGCCGTTCGTCCCCGCGATGGTCCCCGTGGACCAGCGGGCGAAGCCGGACTCGAAGTCCTCGGACAGCACCGTCGACACCCGCTCGGTGCCGGTCGGGCAGACCTCCGCGGTGGTCGTGGGCGCGGTCGTGGGGTTCTGGTCCATCTCGGTGGCCTGGACGACCTTGCCGACCTCCACGCAGTCGGCGGCGGTGATCGCGTCGGTGCCGATCAGGTTGGTGCACGCCTGCCGGAGCGCGTTCGCCAGGTCCGCGTAGTCCGAGCCCGACACCAGCATGCTGTCGTTGACGGTGAAGAAGATCCGCGCCGTCTTGACCGGGCCGAGGGCCGAGATCGTCTGGCCGTTGAACGTCCCGCCGTCGGCCATGAGGAACGCGGCCTTGTTGCCGACGCCGCTGTTGAAGTGCACGCCGCCGCTGTCGGACGCGCTGCCCCAGTAGAGCGGGCTGGTCATCCGGTCGGGCTGGTCGAAAGCGGGCGGGTCGGCCATGTCCCGGATCGCGCCGATGCCCGGAACGTCCTCGCCCACCAGCCAGCGGTCCTCGTCGGCGTCGGAGCCGGCCCCGTTCACCTGGTCGATGAGCTCGCCGAAGATGTCGGACATCGACTCGTTGATCGCCCCGGACTGCCGGAAGTAGTAGAGCCCGGAGCTGAACTCGGTGACGCCGTGGGCGAGCTCGTGGCCGACCACGTCGTCGGCCGAGGCGAAGCCGTCGCCGTACACCATCTGGTCGCCGTTCCAGAAGGCGTTCTCGTAGGGGCAGTCCTCGTCGGGGTCGCAGTAGTCCACCGTCGAGATGAGCGGCATGCCGGCACCGTCGAGGCTGTCGAGCCCGAAGCGGTCGGCGAAGAAGTCGTAGGTGTCCCCGGCGTACTGGTACGCGAGCCGGACGTCCTCGTCGACGCCGTCGGGGGTGTCGCCCTCGGTCCAGACCGGCGCCGTGCACGGGAGGTGGGCCGTGGCGTTGTCGGCGTCGCACACCCGGCGATCCTGGGCGTGCGCGATCGTGTCGATCTCCAGCGCGACCGTCCCGGTCTCCGCGTCGACGACCACCAGCCGCCCGATGTCGGTGGCCGACGCGCGCCCCCGCACCTCGGTCACCCAGGACAGCCGTGCGGCCTGGTGCACGCTCGGGGCGTCGAGCAGCCGCGCGTCGTACATCATCAGCCGGGCCGGCTCGGCGCGCAGCGACGAGGGCTCGACCGCGACGTGCTTGGCGACCGATCCCCGGGCCGTCCGCTCGGCGGCCCGCGCGGCCACGGTGGGCCGGGTGGACGCCTCGGTGATCGGGCTCGCCTCGCCGAGCACGGAGAGCACGTCGTTCTCGTCGTCCAGGTGCACCGCGAACTCACCGCCGAGGACGGGAACGCCGGCGTAGGACTGCTGCAGGCGGACCGCGGTGCCACCGCCGGGCGTCGCCCGGGTCTGCGTCACGCGCAGCGTGGAGTCGCGCAGCCCGAGGGAGCCGGCCCGACCCGCCAGGAACGAGCGGGCGACCTTGCCCGGCGCGGCGGTGGCGGAGAAGCCGGAGTCGATCGGGCGGCCGGCCCGGGTGCCGATGAAGCCGAGCTTGCCGGTGCCCTCGTGCCGGCGCGTCGTCGGCACGGAGGCGGACGACGACCTCACGGCGTCGACCCGGTGGACCATCTGATCCGGGCCGGCCGGTGCCGCGACCGTCGGGGCCGCCACGAGCGTGGCGAGGGACGCGGTCAGGGCCAGGGCGACCACGGCGCTCGCCGTGGTCTGCGCGAACCGGTGGTGCCGGGGGTGCCGCATGGAGAGACCTCTTCGCCGGGCGCGCCCGCCCACACGCGCGCGATGGCCAGCAAGTCTTCCGCTCACGGCCTGGGCGCGCAGCAGAACCCGCCAACCGGCGGTGCGGCCTAGGTCACTGGCAGCGGCAGGTCGCCCCGCACGACGAGCATCTCGTACGGCGCGGCCACCTGGTCGGGTGCGAGCCGGACCGTCACCGTGACCGCGCTGCCGCTCGCCGCGACGCCGTCGACCTCGAGACCGTCGACCTCCGCGAAGTCCGCCTCGAGGCCGTCCGCGGCAGCGGCGGCGTCGTCTGCGGAGGCGAAGCCGTAGACG
>JAEZKN010000343.1 GCA_023415395.1 Actinomycetes bacterium | reverse complement strand
GAGACGGGCGGGCTCGGTCGCGGTGGCCGAGGCCCTATGCTGAGGCGTGAATATCATGCGGCGCAAGAAGCTCACCACACGGCTCATGGAAGCCGTGCAGCGCGCAGACCGGGCCTGGACCGTCGCGCTGCTGCGGGCGGGGGCAGACCCCAATGCCGCCGACCGCGGCACCACCCCGCTCTACCTGGCTTGTGTCAACGGTTCCGCGGAGATCGCCCGGCTGCTGCTGGAAGCGGGGGCGACGCCCGACACGGAAAGCGGAACCGGGCAGGAGGGAACCCCGCTGTGCGCCGCGGCGGCGTGGGGATCGCAGGAGGTGGTGACCCTGCTGCTCGCCCACGGCGCGGACCCGAATCTGCGGGAGGACCACGGCACGGGTCTCGCCCCGCTCGACTGGGCGACCCGCGGCGGGCACACTCAGCTCATCGAGCTGCTGCTCGCGGCGGGCGCCTCGGCCGATCAGACGTTGAAGCCGAGCGAGCGGAGCTGATCGCGGCCGTCGTCGGTGATCTTGTCAGGCCCCCACGGCGGGAGCCACACCCAGTTGATGCGGAAGTCGGAGACAAGTCCCCCGCCGGGGCCGCCGGTGAGCGCTGCGCGGGTCTGTTCCTCGATCACGTCGGTGAGCGGGCAGGCAGCCGAGGTGAGCGTCATGTCGAGCACCGCGTTGCTGTGCTCGTCGAGGTGCACGCCGTAGACCAGGCCGAGGTCGACGACGTTGATGCCGAGCTCGGGGTCGACGACGTCCTTCATCGCCTCGGTGACGTCCTCGACGGTAGCGGTGGCGGTGCCGCCGCCGGGCACGGCCTCGGGGACCTCGGGCAGGTCAGAGTGGTCAGCCATCAGAGCTCTCCTCCAGGGATCGGGCGGTGGCGTCCTTCCAGGCCATCCACGACAGTAGTGCGCACTTCACGCGCGCCGGGAACTTCGCGACACCGGCGAAGGCGATGCCGTCCTCGAGCACGTCCTCGTCGGGCTCGACGGTCCCCTTGCCCTGCATCAGGGTCAGGAACGTCTCGTGGATCGACATCGCGTCGTCCACCTTCTTCCCGATGACCAGGTCGGTCAGGACCGACGCGGAGGCCTGCGAGATCGAGCAGCCGACCGCGTCGTAGGAGACGTCCTCGACCACGCCGTCGGCGACGTGCACGCGCAGCGTGACCTCGTCACCGCAGGTCGGGTTCACGTGGTGCACCTCGGCCTCGTACGGCTCCCGCAGTCCCTGGTGGTGCGGGTTCTTGTAGTGGTCGAGGATGATCTCCTGGTACAGCGCATCCAGCTCTTGGGTCATCGATCATCCCAACTTGAAGTACGAGCGGGTGTATTCCAGGCCCTCGACGAGCGCGTCGATCTCGGCCGGCGTCGTGTAGAGGTACGACGACATGCGGGTCGAGCTCTGCACGCCGAAGCGGGCGTGCGCGGGCTTCGCGCAGTGGTGGCCGGCACGGATCGCGACGCCGCGCGAGTCGAGCACCTGGGCGACGTCGTGCGGGTGCACGCCGTCGATCTCGAACGAGATCGCCCCGCCGCGCGCGGCGGCGTCGAGCGGGCCGAGGACGGTCAGGCCCGGCACGCTCTGCAGGCCGTCCAGGGCGTACGCCGTGATCGTCTGCTCGTGGCGGTGGATGGCGTCCATCCCGATGTGGGCCAGGTAGTCGACCGCGGCACCGAGGCCGACGGCCTCGACGATCGGCGGCGTCCCGGCCTCGAAGCGGTGCGGGGCCTTGGCGTAGGTCGAGCCCTCCATCCGCACGGTCTCGATCATCTCGCCGCCGCCGTGGAAGGGCGGGAGCTCGTTGAGCAGCTCCTCGCGACCCCACAGGACGCCGATGCCGGTCGGGCCGACGACCTTGTGGCCGGTGAAGACCAGGAAGTCGCAGCCGGTGGCCGCCACGTCGACGGGCAGCTGCGGCGCGGCCTGCGAGGCGTCGATCACCGAGTAGGCGCCGACCGCGGCCGCCCGCGCCACGAGCGCGTCGACCGGGTTGATCGTGCCCAGCATGTTCGACACCCAGGTGAACGCGACCACCTTGGTGCGCTCGTCGACGAGCTGGTCGGCGTTCGAGAGGTCGAGCTGCCCGTCGTCGGTGAGGCCGAACCAGCGCAGCTCGGCGCCCGAGCGCTCGCAGGCCAGCTGCCACGACACGATGTTGGAGTGGTGCTCCATCTCGGTGATGACGACGTTGTCACCGGGCCCGAGCTCGATCGTGCGCGCCAGCAGGTTGAGCGCCTCGGTCGCGTTCTTGGTGAAGACGACCTCGTTGCGCGACGGCGCGTTGAGGAAGGCCGCCACCTTGTCCCGCGCGGCCTCGTACGCCTCGGTCGCCTCGGCGCCCAGGGTGTGCATCGCCCGCGCGATGTTCGCGTTGTGCCGCTCGAGGTGGTCGACCATCGTGTCGATCACCACCTGCGGCTTCTGCGAGGTGTTCGCGCTGTCGAGGTAGACCAGCGGCCGGCCACCCGCGACCGTGCGCTCCAGGATCGGGAAGTCGGCGCGGATCACCTCCAGCTCGGGGAGGAGGCCGGCCAGCTGGGTCTGGGTCACCTCAGACCGCCGCCTTGAGGTACTTCTCGTAGCCGTTGGCCTCGAGCTCGTCGGCGAGCTCGGCACCGCCGGACTCGGCGACCTTGCCGTCGACGAAGACGTGCACGTGATCGGGCTTGATGTAGCGCAGGATGCGCGTGTAGTGCGTGATGAGCAGGACGCCCTTGCCCTCCTGGGTGCGGAAGCGGTTCACGCCCTCGGACACGACCTTGAGGGCGTCGATGTCGAGGCCGGAGTCGGTCTCGTCGAGGATCGCGACCTTGGGGTCGAGCAGCTCGAGCTGGGCGATCTCGTGGCGCTTCTTCTCACCACCGGAGAAGCCCTCGTTGACCGAGCGGGTGCCGAAGGTCGGGTCCAGGTTCAGCCGCTCGAGCGCGGCGTTGACGTCCTTGACCCACGTGCGCAGCTTGGGCGCCTCGCCGTCGATCGCGGTCTTCGCGGTGCGCAGGAAGTTCGACACCGAGACGCCGGGCACCTCGACGGGGTACTGCATGGCCAGGAAGAGGCCGGCGCGGGCCCGCTCGTCCACCGACATCGCGAGGACGTCCTCGCCGTCGAGGGTGACGGTGCCGCCGGTGACGGTGTACTTCGGGTGGCCCGCGATGGAGTACGCCAGGGTGGACTTGCCCGACCCGTTGGGACCCATGATCGCGTGCGTCTCGCCGTCCCCGATGGTCAAGGTGACGCCCTTGAGGATCTCCTTGGGACCGTCCTCGGTCTCGACCGAGACCTGCAGGTCCTTGATCTCCAGCTTGCTCATGAGGGGGTGACTCCGTTCAGGGTGCTCGTGGTGTCCACGTAGATCTCGTCGCCGCGCACCTCGACGGGGAAGGTCGCGACAGGTTCGGTGGCCGGCAGGCCGGTGGGCTTGCCGGTGCGGAGGTCGAAGCGCGAGCCGTGCAGCCAGCACTCGACCGTGCAGTCGGCGACCTCGCCCTCGCTCAGCGAGACCGCCGCGTGGGAGCAGAGGTCCTGCAGGGCGAAGAACTCCTCGCCGTCACGGGCGACCGCGACGTCGTAGTCCCCGACGGTGACCCCGAGGGCCTCGTCGGTGGGGACGTCGCCGATCGCGCAGGCGCGCTCGAAGGACATCAGTCGACGTCCTTGAGCACGTTCTTGGCCAGCTCGGTCTCGACCGTCTCGAGGAGCTGGTCCTCGATCGAGGGGATGCCGACCTTGCGGATCAGGTCGTTGAAGAAGCCGTGCACGACCAGGCGGCGCGCCTCCTTCTCCGAGACGCCGCGCGAGCGCAGGTAGAACAGCTGCTCGTCGTCGAAGCGCGCGGTCGCGGACGCGTGTCCCGCGCCCTCGATCTCGCCCGTCTCGATCTCGAGGTTCGGCACCGAGTCGGCCTGGCAGCCGTCGGAGAGCACCAGGTTGCGGTTCTCCTCGTAGGTCTCGATGCCCTCGGCGACCTTGCGGATCAGCACGTTGCCGATCCAGACCGTGTGCGCGCCCTCACCCTGGAGCGCGCCCTTGTAGACGACGTTGCTCTTGGTGCGGGGGGCGTTGTGGTCGGCGAAGAGCCGGTGCTCGAGGTGCTGGCCCGCGTCGGCGAAGTAGAGGCCGAGCAGCTCGGCGTCGCCGCCGGGCCCGGCGTACTCGACGTTGGCGTGCATGCGGACCAGGTCACCGCCGAAGGAGATCGAGGTGTGCTTGACCGTCGCGTCACGCCCGACCCGGATCGCGTCCCGGCCCAGGTGGACGGCGTCGTCCTCCCAGTCCTGCAGCGACAGGATGTTGGCGTTGGCGCCGTCACCGATCAGCGCGGTGGTGAGCGCGGCGTAGCGCGCCGAGCCGGTGTGCACGATGGCGATGGTGGCCTGGGCGTGCCGGCCGACCCGGATGACCAGGCGACCCCACACGAGGTCCTCGACCGACTCGCCGTGGAGTCGGAGCACGATCGGCTCGGTGATCTCGGCGTCGGCCGGGACGTCGAGCAGCAGCGCCGCCCGGGCGTTCGCGGCGGCCAGCGCCGCCGGGCGGTCGTTGGGCGCCAGCTCGCCGATCTCGCGCGCCTCGGCGTCGCCGATCTCGGTGAGCGTCACGCCCTCGGGCAGCGTGGTGGTCCAGGTCAGCCCGGCGTCGGACGCCTCGCCGTCGAGGATCCCGCGCAGCCGCTTGAGCGGCGTGAAGCGCCAGATCTCCTCCCGGCCGGTGGGCACCGGGTGGTCCGCCAGGTCGTAGGACGCCGGCGGGTTCAGGTGGCTCTCCACCCGGTCCTGCTCGAGGGCGGAGGCAACGCTCTCCCGAGCGGTGTCAGTGACAGTCACTAGGTCTGCTTTCTACGTACGGGTTCTCGATACGCTCGCGGGCGCTCGCTACTCGACCAACGAGGGGTCGGTCAGCCGACAGCGCCTTCCATTTGCAGCTCGATGAGGCGGTTCAGCTCGAGGGCGTACTCCATCGGGAGCTCCTTGGCGATCGGCTCGACGAAGCCGCGCACGATCATCGCCATCGCCTCGTCCTCCTCCATGCCGCGCGACATGAGGTAGAAGAGCTGGTCGTCGGAGACCTTGGAGACGCTCGCCTCGTGGCCCATCGACACGTCGTCCTCGCGGATGTCGACGTAGGGGTAGGTGTCGGAGCGGCTGACCTGGTCGACCAGCAGCGCGTCACAGAGGACGTTCGACTTCGAGCCGTGCGCGCCCTCGTTGACCTGGATCAGGCCGCGGTAGGACGTCCGGCCACCGCCACGGGCGACGGACTTGGACAGGATCGAGGACGAGGTGTGCGGCGCCGCGTGCACCATCTTGGCGCCGGCGTCCTGGTGCTGGCCCTCACCCGCGAACGCGATCGAGAGCGTCTCGCCCTTGGCGTGCTCGCCCATGAGGTAGATCGCGGGGTACTTCATCGTCACCTTGGAGCCGATGTTGCCGTCGACCCACTCCATGGTCGCGCCGGCCTCGCAGGTGGCGCGCTTGGTGACGAGGTTGTAGACGTTGTTCGACCAGTTCTGGATGGTCGTGTAGCGGCAGCGGCCGCCCTTCTTCACGATGATCTCGACGACCGCGGAGTGCAGCGAGTCGGAGCTGTAGATCGGCGCGGTGCAACCCTCGACGTAGTGCACGTAGGCGTCCTCGTCGACGATGATCAGCGTCCGCTCGAACTGGCCCATGTTCTCGGTGTTGATCCGGAAGTAGGCCTGGAGCGGGATGTCGACGTGCACGCCCTTCGGCACGTAGATGAACGAGCCACCGGACCACACCGAGGTGTTGAGCGCGG
>JAEZKN010000335.1 GCA_023415395.1 Actinomycetes bacterium | reverse complement strand
GCTCCAGGAGCTGGCCGGCGGCGAGTCCTACCGCGGCGCGACGGTCGCGATCACCGTCACCGGCCACGGGCTCAAGGACACCGTCACCGCGCTCGAGGGCTTCACCGAGACCGGCGGCAGCATCGTCGACACCGTCGTGGACGCCGCCGTCTCCGCGGCTGCCGCCGCCGCCGGGCTGGCGTGAGCCCCGCATGACCAGGCTCGTCGACGGGCCGGTGCGCGTCTCGGTGCCGGCCACCTCGGCCAACCTCGGCCCCGGGTTCGACTCGCTGGGCCTCGCGCTCTCCCTCCACGACGAGCTCGTCGGCGAGGTCACCGGCTCCGGGCTGGAGGTGGTGGTGCGGGGCGCCGGCGAGGGCGCCGTACCCCTCGACGAGTCGCACCTCGTGGTCCGCGCGATGCGCGCGGCCTTCGACCTGGCCGGCGTGCAGCCGCCCGGGCTGCGCCTGGTCTGCCGCAACGTCATCCCGCACGCGCGTGGCCTGGGGTCGTCCTCGGCCGCGATCGTGGGCGGCGTCGTGCTGGCCCGGGCGCTGGTCGCCGGTGGCAGCCTGCTCGTCGACGACGACGCGCTGTTCTGCCTCGCCGCGGAGATCGAGGGCCACCCCGACAACGTGGCGCCGGCGTTCTACGGCGGCTTCGTCATCTCCGGCCACGACCACGGTTTCTACGCGGTGCCCTCGCCGGTCGACCCCCGGATCGAGGCGGTGGTCTTCGTGCCGCCCCATCCCGTCTCGACCGCGGTCGCCCGCGGCCTGCTCCCGGCGGAGGTGCCACACGCCGACGCGGCCGCCGACGCGGGTCGCGCGGCCTTGCTCGTGGCCGCGCTCGCCGGCCAGCCCGAGCACCTGCTGCGCGGCACCCGGGACTACCTCCACCAGGACTACCGCCGTCCGGCGATGCCCGAGTCGGTCGCCTTCGTCGACGCCCTGCGCGCCGACGGGGTGCCCGCCATCGTGTCCGGCGCCGGCCCGACCGTGCTGGCCTTCGCCGACGCCTCGTCGGCGTCCGCCCTGGTCGCCCGCTGCCCCGACGGCTGGGACACGCACCACCTGAGCGTGGACAGGTTCGGCGCGCGGGTCAGGTAGGCCGTGTATCTTGGTCGTGCGCCCGAGGTCTTCGGTGCGCTTCCTTCCTCACTCGTGCGCGGCGCTGCCGCGCGACCGTGGCTGCCCTTCTGAACGGGTAGGCGCGGTGGGTGCGGAGCTGACCATGGAGCCGCCGGTCCGAGACCGGTTCGGCTGAGTACGTGGGAAGGACCTCACGTGACGGAAACCTTCGAATCCACCACCGGCGGCGGCGACGCTCCCCGGGAGAACGCACCCGCGGACAAGCCCGCGGAGAAGCCTGCCAAGAAGCGCGGTGGCGGACTCAACTCCATGCTCCTCGCGGACCTCAAGTCGATGGCCGGCGGCCTGGGGATTCCCGGCGCGGGCTCGATGAAGAAGGCCCAGCTGGTCGAGGCGATCAAGGCCCACCAGTCCGGCGGCGGCCGGCCCTCCCCGCAGCAGCCGGAGCCGGGGAGCGAGCCCGAGCGCGCGCCCAGGCGCGAGCGCGAGCCCAGGCGTGAGCCTAAGGGCGAGCAGCAGGGCGAGCAGCAGCGCGAGCGGGAGCGCGAGCCGGAGCAGCCCCGGCAGCGCGAGGAGAAGCCCGAGCGCCGCCAGGACAAGCAGTCCCAGGACAAGCAGTCCCAGGACAAGCAGCACAAGCAGGAGCGGCAGCAGGACCAGAAGCAGCAGGACCAGAAGCAGCAGGATCGCCAGCAGCAGGACCAGAAGCAGCAGGACCAGCGCCAGCAGGACCAGCGCCAGCAGGACCACGACGACCACGACGGTGAGGGCGGCAGCCGCCGCAACCGTCGTCGCCGCGGCCGCGATCGGTCCGGCAGCGCCACGGGCGGCGAGCGCGGAGAGCGCGGAGAGCGCGGGGAGCGCACCGGTCGCAACCGCAACGAGCCGGACACGACGATCCTCGAGGACGACGTCCTGGTGCCGGCGGCCGGCATCCTCGACGTGCTCGACAACTACGCGTTCGTGCGCACCAGCGGCTACCTGCCCGGCACCGAGGACGTCTACGTCTCGCTGTCGATGGTCCGCAAGTACGGCCTACGGCGCGGTGACGCGATCGTCGGCCAGGTGCGTCAGCCCCGGGAGGGGGAGCGCAAGGAGAAGTTCAACCCGATGGTCCGCATCGACAGCGTCAACGGCGCTGACCCGGAGGCGGCCAAGGCGCGGGTGGAGTTCTCCCAGCTGGTCCCGCTCTACCCCTCCGAGCGGCTCCGCCTCGAGACCGGGCCGGACAACCTGATCGGGCGGGTCATCGACATCGCCGCCCCGATCGGCAAGGGCCAGCGCGGCCTCATCGTCTCGCCCCCGAAGGCGGGCAAGACCATGGTCCTGCAGTCGATCGCGAACTCGATCACGACCAACAACCCCGAGGTCCACCTCATGGTGGTGCTGGGCGACGAGCGGCCCGAGGAGGTCACCGACTTCCAGCGCTCGGTGAAGGGCGAGGTCATCTCCTCGACCTTCGACCGGCCGGCCAGCGACCACACGATGGTCGCCGAGCTGTCCATCGAGCGGGCCAAGCGGCTGGTCGAGCTCGGCCACGACGTGGTCGTGCTGCTCGACGGCATCACCCGCCTGGGCCGCGCGTACAACCTCGCGACCCCCGCGAGCGGCCGGATCCTCTCCGGCGGCGTCGACTCCGCGGCGCTCTACCCGCCGAAGAAGTTCTTCGGCGCGGCGCGCAACATCGAGAACGGCGGGTCGCTGACCATCCTCGCGACCGCGCTCATCGAGAGCGGCTCGAAGATGGACGAGGTGATCTTCGAGGAGTTCAAGGGCACCGGGAACATGGAGATCCGGCTGCGCCGGGACTTCGCGGACAAGCGTCTCTTCCCGGCGATCGATGCGGTGCAGTCCGGCACCCGCCGCGAGGAGCTGCTCATGAGCGAGGAGGAGCTGAAGATCGTCTGGAAGCTCCGCCGCGTGCTGTCGTCGCTGGACGGCCAGCAGGCGCTCGAGCTGCTGCTCGAGCGGCTGAAGAAGTCCGCGACGAACATCGAGTTCCTCATGCAGGTGCAGAAGACCACGCCGACCCCGAGCGGTTCGCGCGAGGAGTGAGTCGGTGAGAAGGGCCACACCCGTTGGTGCGGCCCTTCCTCGTCGCGGCGAGGGGATCGCGGCTAGGCTGCGAACCGCTCACATCGATGAAGGGGGAAGTGTGGCACGGATCCTGGTCGCGGACGACGACGTCGACATCCGCGAGCTCGTGGAGTTCAAGCTGTCGACTCTCGGGCACGACGTCGTGGCGGTGTCCGACGGGGCGGCGGCGATCGACGCCTGCCAGGCCGAGCGACCCGACCTCGCCGTCCTCGACGTGATGATGCCGGGGGTGTCCGGGCTGGACGCCATCCGGGCGATCCGCGCCGACCCCTCGCTCGCCGACCTGCCGGTGATCCTGCTGACCGCCCGGGCCCAGGAGTCCGACGTCGAGACCGGGTTCGACTCCGGGGCCGACGACTACATCACCAAGCCCTTCAGCCCTCGCGAGCTGGCCTCCCGGGTCCAGGCGCTGCTCACCCGCTCCTCCTGACGCGTTTCCCGGACGGCGGGCCCGCCCGCCGCTACCCTCGCTGCGAGGGGGGTAAGGCGTCATGAGTGGAGGACGTCCGGTCGCACGGCTGGTCTCGCCGGTCATCGTGCGGCTCGGGGCGATGGTGGCTGCCATGGCCGCGATCGCGGTCATCGGCGTGGTCCTGTCGACCTCGGCCGTCGACTACCTGACCGACCGGCTGCAGCCGGCGGCGGCTGCGAACCAGAACGTCTACCAGGACCTCACCGACATGTCGGCCGCGGTCGAGGCGTGGGGCGGCACCGGCCAGAGGGCGGCCGAGGACGACTACCGGCAGGCCTTCACCCGCCTCCCGGCCGACCAGACCGAGGTGCGGCAGTTCGCGGCCGGCGACAGCGAGCTCGAGCTGCTCGTCGTCCGCCAGGAGCGGGCGGCCCGCGCCGGGATCGAGGAGTACGCCCGGCCGCGGATGGACGCCGCGGGCGGCTCACCGGCCGGCGTGCAGGAGGCCAAGGCGGGCAGCCAGCTCTTCGACGCCGTCCGCAGCGCCCACCAGGCCACGACCGCGGCGTTCGACCGCCGGGTCCGGCAGGCGAGCACCGATGCGTCGTTCCGCCTCAAGGGCACGATCCTCGCGGTCATCCTGCTCGCCGGAGCGGCGTGGTACGTCGTCTCGCGGGCGCGCCGCAATCTGACCGCGGAGCTCACCGAGCCGCTGCTCGCGATCGAGCAGGTCGTCTCCCGGATGGCCAAGCAGGACCACGAGGTGCGCGCGGAGGTGACCGGTCCGAAGGAGGTGCGGGCGGTCGCGATGTCGCTCAACGAGTTCGCGGACGCCCAGGCCCGCGCCCGGGCGGTCGAGGCCCGGATCCAGAGCGAGCTGCGCAGCCTCGACACCGCCCGCGACGACTTCGTCTCCAACGTCTCCCACGAGCTGCGGACCCCGCTGACCACGATCGCGGGCTACCTGGAGCTGGTTGCCGAGGAGTTCGAGGAGGACATGGCGCCGCGCCACGAGCGGATGCTCGAGGCCACCCGCCGCAACGTGACCCGGCTCAAGCAGCTCATCGACGACCTGCTCGCGCTGTCCAAGGCCGAGGGCCGCAGCAGCACGGTGGAGCCGATCGACCTGGCGCTGCTGCTGCGCGAGGTCACCACCGACGTCCGGATCACGGCCGCCCGCCGCGGCATCTCGATCCGGCTGGACGTGCCCGACGACGTCGTACCCGTCGTCGCGGACCGCGCCATGCTCCACCGGGCCTTCCTCAACGTCGTGGCCAACGCGGTGAAGTTCAGCCACGACGACGGCTCGGTCGAGATCACCCTCGCCCGCGGTGGTGCGAGCGTCGAGGTCGAGATCACCGACCACGGCATCGGGATCCCCGCCGCCGAGATCGACCGGCTCGGCACCCGCTTCTTCCGCGCCTCCAACGCCGTCTTCAACGAGATCGCCGGCACCGGCCTGGGCCTGCGGATCACCCAGACGATCATCGACAACCACGAGGGCGACGTCGTCATCGAGTCGGTCGAGGGGGAGGGGACCACCGTGCGCGTCCGCCTCACCCTGCACCCCGACGCCCTCCCCGCGCCCCTGCTGCACGAGCTCGTCGCCGCGGAGGAGGCCGCCCTCGGCGCTGACGCCCTCGACGCCGACCCGTCCGTCCCCCGGATCGTGCCCGCGTTCCCGCGCCGCCGCTAAGAGCCGCCGACGCATGTAACGCGGGGTTAGGACTTCTGGTCACCCTGTTCGAACGGGGTCACCAGAAGTCCTAACCCCGCGTTACAGCCGGCGGCGGGGGACCGGGAACAACCTCGATTACCGCGGCGTTCCAACCCGTGACACAATCGTGTGCTGGCTCCGGTTCACGCCGACTCACCAGGGATGAGGCGACCCGGCGGCCGATGAGAGGACACCATGAAGAAGGACATCCACCCGGAGTACGTCGAGACCCAGGTGACCTGCACCTGCGGCGCGTCGTTCCCCACCCGCAGCACCGCGACCTCCGGCAGCATCCACGCCGACGTCTGCTCGCAGTGCCACCCGTTCTACACCGGCAAGCAGAAGATCCTCGACACCGGCGGCCGCGTCGCCCGCTTCGAGGCCCGCTACGCCAAGAAGGCCGCTGACGCCAAGAAGTAGCTTCCTTCGAGCGCCGGCTCCTGCCCATCGGGCAGGGCCGGCGTTCGTCGTCTGTACGGGGCCTGAGGAGAGGAAGCCGATGTTCGAAGCCGTGGAGGGCATGCTCGCCGAGCACGCCGAGCTGGAGGGGCGCCTGGCCGCGCCCGAGACCCATGCCGACGCCCGTCTGGCCAAGCAGCTCAACCAGCGCTACGCCGCGCTCTCGGCGATCATCGGCGCCTGGCGCGAGTGGCAGCAGTTCGGCGACGACATCGAGGCCGCCCGCGAGCTGGCGTCCGAGGACGCCGCCTTCGCCGAGGAGGCCGAGCAGCTCACCGTCCGCCAGCACGAGGCGGAGGAGCGGCTGCGCCGCCTCCTGGTCCCGCGCGACGCCGCCGACGACAAGGACGCGATCCTCGAGGTGAAGTCCGGCGAGGGCGGCGAGGAGTCCGCGCTCTTCGCGGGCGACCTGCTGCGCATGTACAGCCGGTACGCCGAGACGCGCGGCTGGAAGGTCGAGGTGCTCGACGCGGCCGAGTCCGACCTCGGGGGCTACAAGTCGGTGACCGTCGCGGTCAAGGCCAAGGGCACGCCGGCGCCGGGCGAGGCGCCGTACGCGCTGCTGAAGTTCGAGGGCGGCGTGCACCGCGTGCAGCGGGTGCCGGTGACCGAGTCGCAGGGCCGCGTCCACACCAGCGCCGCCGGCGTGCTCGTGCTCCCGGAGGCCGAGCAGGTCGACGTGCAGATCGACGAGAACGACCTGCGCATCGACGTCTTCCGCTCCAGCGGCCCGGGGGGCCAGAGCGTCAACACCACCGACTCCGCGGTGCGGATCACGCACGTGCCGACCGGCATCGTCGTCAGCTGCCAGAACGAGAAGAGCCAGCTGCAGAACAAGGAGCAGGCCCTGCGCATCCTGCGCTCGCGGCTGCTCCAGGCCGCCCAGGAGGCCGCCGACGCCGAGGCCGGCGAGGCCCGCCGCAGCCAGGTGCGCACCGTGGACCGGTCCGAGCGGATCCGCACCTACAACTTCCCCGAGAACCGGATCTCCGACCACCGCACCGGCTACAAGGCCTACAACCTCGACCAGGTGATGAACGGCGCGATCGGCCCCGTCATCGAGTCCTGCATCCGCATGGACGAAGAGGCGCGCCTCGCGGCCCTCGGCGGCGACGAGTAGCTCGGTTCGGCCCGGATCACTC